>CALCIC010000470.1 GCA_937907405.1 uncultured Isosphaeraceae bacterium
AGCAGGGCGTTTTGAGAAATTGTGTGCGGCTTGAAGCCGCCGCACTCCACGACCCGTGGGACCGACGTCTTGTATTGCAAGACATGCTTCATTTCGGACTCAGCCCATTCTTGTAGGCGAGCCGAAAGCAAACCGCTCTAAATGAGGACCTTGCCGAGAAGTCTTCGCTGCGAAGACCTCAAGTAGTAAACGGCCCGCTGCCGTCCCAGGCCCCACTGCTTGTTGTCCCAGCCCCGGTGGCCGTCGATGAGCGGCTCGACCGTGTAGCTGGCGACGACCTTGCCGTTGCCGAGTCGGGGAGTCAGAAGGTCGTAGAGCTGCTGTTCGCCGACGAGATTCGAGTCGGGGGGTCCGAGCAGCCCCTCGTGAAGCCCCCGAAGGACCGCGTCGTAGCCGGAAGGAGTCCAGGCCATGACCCGCATGTCGCACCAGGGCGCCTTCTGGTTCCGCATGTCGCAATAGACGTCGAACGTCGCCGGGCGACGGCGGATCATCGAGATGAGATTACGGACCTTGTAACGGCCGGTCGCCTTCCAGACGACGCAGTCGGGGCCGGCCTCGCGAATCGTCTCCGAGTGATCCATCACGTATTCGAGGAGCCGCAGCTCGCCGTAGGCGCGACCGAGCTCCGGAGCGTAGTCGAGGTCGTCGAAGACGAGGAACTCCACCCGGTCTTCCACGCCCGCCTCGCGCACCAGGTCGCGGAGGACGCCGACGTTGGAGTTCGAGTTGTCCGCGAACACGATCCCATCGACCGACCGACCGAGGAGCGAGATGTAGAACTCAAGCGCCGATCGATAATCGTTCAATCGAACCGCCGGATCGGCGCGAGCCAGGAGCAGAACACCAGGGGGAGGCGTGATCGTCGCCGTCATCACGACGATGTTTTTCTGCTCGACCTTCTTCATAATTGGAATTCCCGTCCTACGATCGCCGAAGTTCCGCCAGCCGCCGCGAACATCGCAAACCCCTCGCGTTACTTCTGATAGCATGCAAGAACGCAGTAGAGCGAATGAACGCGGATACGTTCCCATTAGAACGTAGTCTCCGCGATTTCGCCAGAAGATTCTGAGGTTCCGAGGGTCGATTCGAGGTGGAGGGGCGTCGGATGATCGAGAACCTGGTCACGCAAGGGCGCGGCGCGTGGCTTTTGGGCAACGCGACGCGTCGTCCCAGCCCCGCGGGGCGACCGATGCGGGGGGCCGCGTCGTTCGCGTCCCGACCGGAATCTGGCGACCGTCACGGCGATCAGTTACGATGCGCGCGGGGTCGGCCCGTTCTCACATCGTCGCGGAATCGTCGGAAGCCGGCCCAACGAATCACCAGGGAAACACCCGCATGAAGTGCTTCATTTTGCGATTGGCCGCTCTGTTGATCGGCCTGGGCTTCCTGTCGTCGACCGCCGAGGCGCAGTGGCGGTACCCTCGCCGCTACGGCGGCTACGGGATGAGCCAGTGGGGGGCCGATCCGGGCGCGGGGTACATGGCGGGCCTGGGCGCCTATGCGCGCGGGCAAGGGGTTTATCAGCTCGACAAGGCCAAGGCCGACGCGATCAACGTCGACACCATGGTCAAGTGGAACAAGGCCCTTCGGGCGCGTCAGGCGGCGCTCCGCGAGGACAAGCGCAAGGAGAACGAGAAGAAGGAGGACCTCCGCGAAGAGCGCGCCCAGCGGATCAGGCTGGAAGACGGATCGACGCTCAACACCCTGCTGTTCCAGATCTTCGCGTCCGACCCCGCCGTGGCGAGGACGGGCCGGGCGAAGGCCCCGCTGAGCGCCGACGTCATCAGGGAGATCCCGTTCGATTGGGATTCCGAGGCGCTGACGATCTGCATCGACCAGATGACCGGCGGCGCCGGGCTTCCCGCCCCGCTGATGGACGAGAGGTATCGCGACGAGCGGGAGGCCCTACGCGCGGCCGTCGCCCCCGCGCTCAAGGAAGACGCCGAGGGGAACGTCTCGTCGGACACGGTCAAGCGGATCAACGACGCGGTCGCCAGGTTCCGGGTCAAGTTCCTCAAGTCGGCCCAGGAGTTCGAGCTGGGCTACCAGAACGCCCTCGAGTATTTCACCACGGTGGCGAGCGTGTCGCGGCTGCTCAACGACCCGAACATGAAGGCGTTCCTGGCCAAGCTTCAGAAGGGGGAGGAGCGGACCATCGGCGACCTGATCACCTTCATGAACAGCCACAACCTCCGGTTCGGCCCGGCCGTCACGCCGATTCAGATCGAGATCTACGAGCGGCTCGGCCCGCTCCTGCTGGCGATCCGCGACGAGCCCCGATCGGATAAGCAGACCCCCGACGCCCCCGACCGCACCGGCGAGAACCTCAAGTCGGCCGCCAAGAACGCCTTCAAGGGGATGAGCTGGAACGAGTTGGAAGCCCACCGCAAGGACCTGTAAGGTCCAGGAGCCAGACCAAACTCTCGACCGGGCCGCTCACGTCGGCTTCGTTCAGGTCTTGCCACGGCGTCGGCCGACGGCGCCGCCGTCGGTCGGGGTCTTCTTGCCGCCGGCGAGGGGTTCGGGGCCCCCTTCGAGGGGCGCGCCGGGGTGGGCGCGGTCGAGGCGGGCCTGGATGGCCCGGGCGTAGTCGTCGGAGAGTTCGAAGCCGAGGAACCGGCGGTCGAGCTTCTTGGCGACGGTCAGGGTCGTGCCGCTGCCGCCGAACGGGTCGAGGACGGTCTCCCCCTTGTTCGAGCAGGCGCGGACGATCCGGCCGAGGAGTTGCTCGGGCATCTGGCAGCCGTGCCAGCCCGCGCGCTCCTTGAACGTCCCGCAGACGCGGGGGATGTACCAGGTGTCCTCGCCGGGCTCGAAGCCCTGCGCCATGTCTTGCGGGCGGAGGATCCAGGTGTCGTCGGGGAGGCGCCCCTGGGGGTTGGCGCGGGCGTCGTTGTAGACGAGCTGGCGGGCCGACGGGACGCGGACGTCCAGGTCGTTGAAGGTGAAACGTTTGGGGTCCTTCACGAAGTAGAACAAGTGGGCATGGCTGCGGCTGAATTTACGGCTGCAGTGGACCCCAAACGTATAGTACCAAATCACCCAGCTCCGCAGGGAAAGGCCCAGCTCGCGGTGAAAGATCACCTTCATCTCGGCGGCGTATTCGTCGCCGATCGCGAGCCAGAACGTCCCGTCGGGCTTGAGCGCTCGCACGACTTCACGACCCCATCGCCTGGTCCAGTCCAGGTAGCTCTCGGTGTCGCGGGCGTCGTCGTAGATGTCGTAATCATAGCCTATGTTGAAGGGCGGGTCGGCGAAAATCAGGTCGATCGAACCCGTGTCGATCCGGGGCAACAGGTCCAGGCAGTCGCCCGGGTGCAAACGGTCGCGTTCCAGCGCGGGGGCCGAAGTTCGACTGGACTTTCGGGCGCGGGACCGCACCGCCGGTTCGGCTTCGATTTCGGCGGACTCAAGAGGCGAGGAGGCCGGTTCGAACATGGGGGGGCTCACGATTCGTCGTCAGGGGGAGAGGGCTCGCCGGACCGGGCGTCGTCGCCGCCGTCGCCGTCGCCGTTGGGGGCCGTTCCAGGTTGGTTCTCGTCGATCCGATATTCCGAGAGCTTCTTGTGGAGCGTGTTGCGGTTGATCCCCAGCCGGGCGGCGGCCTTGATCTGGACGCGGTCGCAGGTCTGGAGGACTTGCTGGATCAGCTCGCGCTCGACCTGGCCGACCACGCGGTCGTGAAGGTCGGTCGCGGTCGGTCCGGCGTTGCGGATTCCCTGTCGGACCAGCTCGGACGTGAGCGAGTCGAAGTCGGACGTCGCGGCCGCGCGGTGGCGGATCGGCCGGGGCGAGGTTTCACCTCGAAGCTGCGGGGGCAGGTGCTCGACCCGCATCTCGGGGCCGTCCCCCAGGATCACCGCGCGCTCGACGTAGTTTTGCAGTTCGCGGACGTTGCCCGGCCAGTCGTGGTCGCGGAGCTTCCGCATCGCCTCGGGATGGACCCGGCGCATCTCGCGGCGGTTCTGCTCGGCGTACCGCTTCAAGAACGACAGGACGAGCAACTCCACGTCGTCGCGGCGGTCGCGGAGGGCCGGCAGCAGGATCGGCACGACGTTGAGCCGGTAATACAGGTCCTCGCGGAACCGGCCGACCTCGATCTCGTCGAGCAGGTCGCGGTTGGTGGCGGCGACGATCCGGGTGTCGATCTTCTTGGTGTTGTTGTCCCCCACCCGCTCGAATTCGCCTTCCTGAAGCACGCGGAGCAGCTTCACCTGAAGCTTGGGCGAGGTGCTGTTGATCTCGTCGAGGAAGATGCTGCCGGCGTGCGCGGCTTCGAACCGGCCGGTGCGGTTGTCGACCGCGCCGGTGAACGATCCCTTCACGTGGCCGAACAGCTCACTCTCCAGCAGGCTTTCGGTGAGGGCGCCGCAGTTGACGCGGACGTAGGGCCCGGTCGACCGGGGGCTGAGGTCGTGGACGGCGCGGGCGATCAGCTCCTTGCCGGTGCCGGTCTCGCCGACGATCAGGACGCAGGCGCGCGACGAAGCCACCTGACGCGTCGTCCGGAAGACCTCGCGCATCAGGGGGCTTTCGCCGATGACGCCGGGGAGGGCCGCGACCGGGTCGCCCGAGGCCGTTCCGGACGTGGCGCCGGCGTGCGGGGTCCTGGCGTGGGGGCCGTGGCTCGACCGGGGGTCAATGGGCATGGATCGCGCCGTCCTCGGCGCCGGGAGGTCCGCCCGGCTGGCGTTGGGTTGTCTTCAATTCGGGTCCGCCTGGGCTTTCACGCCGAGTCGACGATCGTTCCGGAGGGTGCCGACGACCATCCCCAGGGCCGCGTGCATCTCGGGGTCGTCGTCGTTCTTGAAGGCGTCGAGCAGCTTGACCTCCTGGTCCGACGCGACCATGGGGCCGAACCGCTGGATGCTCCGGGCGAGCCGCTCGGCGCTCGAACGCCGCAGCGCGGGGTCGCGCGACGGGTCGAGCACGGCGTCGGCCAGCGCGCGCTGGGCGTCGGGGGTGGGCACGTCGCCCAGCGCCGACGACGCGGAGAGCGCGGCGTCGGGGGTGGAGATCGCCGCCGTCAGGGCGGACTCGGCGGCCGAGAGGTCGGCCGCGAACGGGCTGTTCGGTCGCCCGGCGATCTGGGCCAACAGGGCGGCGGCCTGCCTGGCCTGATCGAGCCGCTCGGCGTCGGTGAGCTTGGCCGGTCGACCGCCGAGCTGCCGCTCAAGCGACTTCACGTCGCTGGTCTGGATCAGGAACTTGACGCCGGGGTAGTTGATCGGCAGGTGCGCCCTCGTGGTCTCAAGGTTCCGAGGACCGTAGATGTAGAGCGGCAGGTTCGCCGTTCGGGCGTCGCTACGGAGGTTGGTCAGGACGTCGAGCAGGTCCCATCGGCCTTGCGTGAGCGAGTGGCTGACCAGGATCAACTCGACGTCGGCGGCCTCGGTCGCGGCCTGAAAGCCCCGCTCGCCGGTCTGTTCGAGGGTCGATTCGTAGCCGAGCTGCTCGAGCATTCCCGACGTCGCCGCGCCGCGAGTCGGGTTGCCGTCGATCACCACGGCGTGGGGTTGGCCCTGGTTCATGACGAACCGGCCGAGCGTCGGCGCCACGCGGCTGGAGCCGGGGAACGCCTCGGTCGGCGCCATGTCCACAAGCGCTTTGGCGGCGGCGAGCTGGAGCCGCCTGCCGGGGGTCGACAGCGCGTCGACCAGCGGGTGGGGGCGGCCGTCGGAGGAGAGTCGATCGTTGGACGTGACCTTGCCGAGCGCGTCGGCCGCGACGGCCGCCAGGTCGGTCTTGTTCTGGGCGACCGCCTCGCGGAGCACGTCGGCGAGGACCGTGGGCCCTTCCGCCATCGCCCGGCCCAGCGACGCCTGGTCCTTGGCCGGGAAGTTCCCGAATCCGACCCGCTCGATCGCCTTCTCAAGCGAGAGCCCGGTCAGCGTGGCCCGCGCCTCGCGATTGGCGGGGTCGAGCTTCAAGGCCTGCTCGGCGAGCTTGATTCCGAAATACTCCTCGACGTCGGTCAAGACGGCCTTGGTCGGCGCCGGACCCTGGCGCTGATCGTCCCACTTCCAGACCAGGACGGCGTCGCTGGGCAGTTCGAACCGATGGCGGGCGAAGGCGGAGGCGGAATCCACCAGCAATTTCGTGGGGCTCGTCGGTTGGTCGTCGAACGGCTTGCCGGTCAACCGCTCGATCGCCACCTGCGAGGCGACCTTGAGCGCCGCCGGCGAGTCGGCCGCGGCGGCCGGATAGGTCAGGAACGGCACGGCGCGGGGGTCGCCGAGCGCGCCCAGAATCGTCGCGGCGTCGGCGGCCAGGTGGGGCTCCGGGCTGTCCAGAACGGCGACCCAGGCCGGGACCGTCTCGCGGCCCAGACGCCCCGCGCTCTGAACCAGTCGCGACCGCTCGGGCGTGGCGGGCCGCTCCTTGACGATCGCGTCGACCAGCGGAGCGACGGCGTGCGGGCCCGATTCGCGGAGCCGGCTGACCGCGTAATTCCGCTCCTCGGGCGACAGCTTCAGCCTTTCGACCAGCCGTTCGACCCGCTGGGGGTCGGCGGAGACCTTGCGAGACGCGGCGGCGAGCTTCTCGACCAGCGGATGGGCGTATTTCTGGGTGTCGGGATGGTCGCTCAACCGCAGGAACGAGCCCGCCCCGAACTTGTCCCGGATCGTGATCAGCGCGTCGTCGTCGGGGTCGCTCTGCTGGAATTTTTCGAGGTACGGCACGGCCTGCCTGGCCTGTCCGGTGCGCACCAGATAGTCGATCGCCCCCCAGAGCTCGACCGGCGTCTTCGGCTCCTGCGCGAACGATTCCGGGCCGGGAACTTGCGCCCGGGCGTCCGGGGGCGCCCACGCGACCACGACCAGGGCGAGAAGCCCCGCCGCCGAGCGAACGATGTTTTCACGCATGATTCGAGTCCGATGTGTTCGTGACTGGGGTCGGCGTTCGTTCGTCAAAGGGGCGGGGTCGACCCGACCTGGCTCGATCCTCCCGGCTGTTACAATCCGACTTCTTGCGCCACGAGGTCGTCGAGGGTCTCGCGGCGGCGGAC
>CALCIC010000471.1 GCA_937907405.1 uncultured Isosphaeraceae bacterium
GCGAGCAGGCGGTTGCCGATCTTGTCCTGCCCGGCGGGCGACTCGTGGGTGCCGTCGGCCGGCGAGAAGTCGGCCTCCTGGTAGGAGTAACCGTCGGCGTTCGGGCGGGCGCCGTCGGCCCAGAGGTACGGGCCCCAGCTCAGCCAGGGGGCTCGGACCTCCCCCTTGGTCGGATCGAAGTTCAGCCCGAGGTCCCCCTGAAGCTGGCGCTCGATCAGCCACTTGACGGAAAGGCCGGATTCGTAGGCGTAAGGTTCGGGGTTGAGTCGGGTCGTGGCGAAGCCGCCGTAAGTCCGGCTCGACAGGTAGATCAGGCGGACGTTGGGGAACCGCCGGTGGATGATCTGGACGATCTGGGCGAGTTCGTCGCGGAGGGTTTCGGCGTAGGCGGGGAAGCCCTGGCTGGGACCGGCGTCGGCCTGCTTGATCCAGACGGCCTGGACCTGGGCGCGCGTGGCGCCCGCCCGTTTGATCGCGGCGTCGAGTTCGTCCCAGTAGCGGAACAAGGATCCGTCGGGCCGCTTGCGACCGTCCTCGGTGGACATCATCGAGGCGACGACGCCCCCCATCGCGCCGTTGACGAGGGCGACGCGCGGGTTGATCTCCGCATCGTGTCGGGCCGCCCGCATGAACCCGGAGAACGCCTGGTTGGTGTTGCTCATGCCGACCGACGCCAGCACGATCTTGCCGTTGGGGCTGGGGCTCCCGTCGGCGTCGAGCGGCTCGACCCGCTCGGCGAGCGCGACGCCGGCGGCCTCGTGGTCGGCGGGGCGGTCGCGTCGGGAGCCGGGGTAAAGGCCCCCCTCGAACCCGTGGTACCTGTCGCCGGGCCCCATGTCGGGCAGCGGCTTGACGGCGGACATGTCCACCTTCGGCGGCGGAAGTTGCGCCTTCCCGGCCTGGGCGCCGGGACCGGCCAGCCGAAGGCCGAACAGCACCGACCGGCCGTCCTGCTTGACCGCCTTGAACATCACCGGCGCCCCGGCCTTGAGCGCCGGGTTGTTCAGGCCGCCGCCGAGAGGCTTTCCCGAGCCGTCCATGAAGCGGGACGACTCGACGACGTCAAGCTCCACGTCGGCCCCGCCGGCGGTCACGATCACGCGCCTCGATCCCGAATCGACCCCCTTGAGCGTCCCTTGCAAGACGCCCGACTGGAGCGCGAGCGCCGCGGACGCCAGCAGTATGAACGCGACCCCGGCGCAGGCCGACGCGCGGAATCGGAAGGGGGCGAATCGCCGCGCGACTGCGACTGCGTGCCTCAATGTGCGAACTCCCGTGCTGGGGCCTGGAAACGTCGATCAACGCGTCATTCTACCGGGTCGAAGGAAAAATAGACGGGGGAAAACCGGCGTCGGAAAACCCGGGGGTGAGCGTCTCGAAAGTGGGTGGGAAATCTCGTCCAGCAGAGGCGGTTGA
>CALCIC010000472.1 GCA_937907405.1 uncultured Isosphaeraceae bacterium
ATCCTCACCGTCACCAACGGGACGATCCCCAAGGGCTCGATCCTGATCGAGAACGGCAAGATCAAGGCGATCGGGCCGGACGTGACCGCCGCGCCCGAGGTGAAGGTCGTTGACGCCTCGGGATTGGTCGCCATGCCCGGCATCATCGACACGCATTCGCACATCGCCATTCAAGGGGGCGTGAACGAGACCAGTCTATCGGTCGTGCCCGAGGTCGGGATCAAGGACGTCGTCACCGGCGACGACGTCTCGATCTACCGCGCCGCGGCCGGCGGGGCGACGACCGCCCGCCTGCTTCACGGCTCGGCCAACACGATCGGCGGTCAGGACGCGGTCATCAAGCTTAATTACGGCCGACCCGCCCGCGACTTAATCGTGAGGGACGGTCCCCAGGGCGTGAAGTTCGCGCTCGGCGAGAACGTGACCCGCGTGCAAGGCCGGTTTCCCAACACCCGGATGGGAGTCGAGCTGGTCGTCTCGCGAGCCTTCGACGAAGCTCGAACCTACCAGGCGACCTGGAAGGCGTACAACGAGAAGCTCGCCCGGGAGGGCGCCGAAAAGGCGGGCCCGCCGCCGCGCCGCGACTTTCGGCTGGAAGCCCTGGAACGGATGCTCACGGGATCGATCAAGATCCACAGCCATTGCTACCGGGCCGACGAGATCATCATGCTGCTGCGGACCGCCGAGAAGTTCGGCGTCAAGATCCAGTCGTTGCAGCACGTGCTCGAAGGCTACAAGGTCGCGGCCGAGATCGCGGCCCACGGCGCGAGCGCGTCGACGTTCTCGGACTGGTGGGCCTACAAGGTCGAGGCGTTCGACGCGATCCCGTACAACGCGGCTCTGATGAGGCGCGCCGGCGTCAACGTCTGCATCAACAGCGACAGCGAGGAGTTGATCCGTCACCTGAACATCGAGGCCGCCAAGATGGTCAAGTACGGCGGCGCGACCGAGGAGCAGGCGCTCGCTTACATCACCATCAACCCGGCCCGCGAGTTGGGCCGCGACGCTCGGATCGGATCGCTTGAGGTCGGCAAGGACGGAGACGTCGCGTTGTTCAACGGCCATCCGTTCGACGCCTTCTCGCGATGTGAGTTGACCCTGGTCGGCGGCGAGGTCTCTTTCCAGCGGCCCCAGGTCGACGGCAAGTTCGCCGTTCGGCCGGGCGACCACTCCAAGATGCCGCAGCCGGCTGAAGCCGTTCGCGGGCGCAGGCTGGAGTTCACCTCCCAGCCCAAACGGCAGTACGCGCTGATCGGCGCGACGTTGCATCCCGTCAGCGGGCCGAAGATCGACGACGGCGTGCTCGTGGTGGCTGATGGAAAGATCGCCCTGATCGGCCCCGCCGGAACGACGGTTCCGCCCGAAGCCCAGACGCTGGAGGTCCAGGGCCTCGACGTCTGGCCGGGCATGATCGACGCCGGCACCGACATTGGGCTCTCCGAGATCGGCAGCCTCGGCGTGACGCGCGACCACGCGGAAGCCGGCCGATACCAGCCCGAGCTGCTCGCCAGCACCGCGCTTCGGGCCGACAGCGAGCACATCCCCGTGACCCGCGCCAACGGCGTGCTCTCCGCGTTGGTCGAACCCAACGGCGGCGTGATCGCGGGCCGGGCGAGTCTGATCAACCTCCGAGGCTGGGTGCCTCGCGAGATGGTCGTCGTCGATCCGGCCGGCCTCTCCGTCCGAATCCCAACCTACACCGCCCCGCGTCCCGACAGGCCCAGGCCCGCGGGCGGACCCGATCCGGCGGCCCAGCGCAAGGAGCAGCTTGAATCACTCAAGGAGGAGTTCCGCAGGGCGAGCCGCTACGCCGCGGTCGTCTCCGAGGCTCGCGAGAAGGGCGAAGCCGGACCGAAACCCGACATGCGGCTCGAGGCCCTCGCGCCGTATGCGCGGGGCGAGAAGCTCGTCCTCCTGCACGCGGGGAACCGCGTCGAGATCCTCGATGCGCTGGCGCTCGCCCGCGAGTTGAAGCTCAGAGCGGTGCTCAGCGGCGCGACGGAGGCGTGGAAGGTCGTGGACGAGATCAAGCAGTCCGGGATCTCGGTGATCGTCGGCGGCACCCTCCACATGCAGTTCCGCGAGCACGACCCGTACGATTCGGGGTACACCAATCCCGTTCGGCTTCATGAGGCGGGGATTCCGTTCGCCATTCGATCCAAGGACGGAGGCTTTTCGCCCGCGACCAACGGCCGGAACCTGCCGTACGAAGCCGCGGCGGCGGTCGCGTTCGGGCTGCCCGCGGACGCGGCCTTGAAGGCCGTTACGCTCGCCCCGGCGCAGATCCTGGGCGTCGGCGGCCAACTCGGCTCGCTCGAAGTCGGCAAGCGCGCCAATCTGGTGGTCACCGCCGGCGACCTTCTTCAACCCACCACCGAGGTCGTCGGTCTGTTCATCGACGGCAGGCCGGTCTCGCGCGAGACTCGCCACACCCGGTTGTTCGAAGAATACGGCCGGAGACTCGACGAGGTCGAATCCGGAGCCGCCGCCTTGGGGCTCGAACGACCGGCCGGAAAAACGGGAGTCGCCTCGAAACCAAGTTCAAACCGATCGAACGGCGCGAATTGACGCGTCGCGGCCTCGACCGGCCCTCCCCGGGCCGGTCGAGCGCGGCCCGGCGAGGTTCAAGACGACGAGACGGCCGCGGGCAGGCGGAACACCGGCGACGTCAGCGAGGCGGCGCGGACCAGGTGCGTCGTTCGGCCGACGGGCCGCCGGTCGATCAGGGTGTTGAGAATCGCGCCGAGCCGCTCGCCGTGCTCGATGGCGCAGACGTACTCTTCAACGCCCATCTGGAAGAGCACGGTCGCCTGTTCGGCCGAATAACCGTTCACGACCACCATCACGGGGGCTGGTCGCGGCTGGACCGAGTTGACCCAGAGCATCGCGTCCAACTGCTCGTAAGAGAGGGCGTCGCCGTCCTCGTGGATGACGATCAGGTGGGGCTTGGCGACCTCCAACAAGCGGCCCGCCTCCCCCATCGATTCCGCGACGATGAGCCGCCTCCGCCCCATCGCGTGCAGGACCGGGCGCATGCCGGCCAGCCAATCGGTTCGTCCCGTGATTGTTAGGATCGTTAGATTTTGCATTCTTCTGATTCCTGATGGGCTCAGACGTCTTCCCTGAAGCGTGACCCACGTTCACGGACACGACCGCGTGCTGGATCTCGGCGTCATCCCGGCGACTGATCGACTCTGGCGCTTAGACGAATCACCGTGAATCGAATCGCTCCGCGACAATCGGTCTCGGAATCTTCCTCACAGGCTAATCATCGGCGTAATTCTTACAACAGGTAATCTGGGACGAGTCCCGCCCCGACGAGGCCCTATTCTTTTTTAGACATGCTGCTTCCCGTGCCTAAAGTAAGGGATATGAAGAAATTGCGTAGTGATAAGACGACTATCGGAGATTCTTCTCTGAGTTTTGCGGCGGGTTTGAGATCGTGGTGAGGAAAGTCGACGCGATGTTGTTTTTCTGAATCATTGGCCGCATTTCATGACTGCTTGCGCGGAAGCTTGACGGCGTTTTCAGAGACGCCGGCGACTCGTCACGATTGACCGGCCTGGGACTTGCTTTGGGACCGCCTCATGGCGACGATCGGGGAACGGCCCGGTCGCCGGCGACGGGCGGACGTCCAATCGAACCCGATGCTTGGAAGTGAGACGGCAGCCATGAAGATCCGCCCGAATTCCATCCGCGCGCGTGCACGTTTCCGGGGGGTTGCGTCGGTTGTACTCGTGATCGCGATCGCGGTCGCCTCCGCAGTCGGCGTCGGGGTCGGCGCGGCGGAACCCGACTCGAAAGCGGGACTGGACATTTACTACGTCGACGTGATGGGGGGGGCGGCGACGCTGCTGGTCACCCCCGAGCGCGAGTCGATTCTGATCGACACCGGCTGGCCGGGCCAGAACGACCGCGACCCCAAGCGGATCCTCCACGTCCTCAAGGACGTCGCCGGCCTCGACCATCTTGACCATCTGGTGATCACGCATTGGCATATGGACCATCACGGGGGCGTCGAGGGCCTGGCCAAGCTGGTCGACATCAAGAATTTCTGGGACCGCGGGCTTCCCGAGGACAGGATCGAGGGTGTCGACTTTCCCGAGGGGCCCGAGCTCGGCGGTCGAATCGGGGAGGCGTATCGCGCGGCGTCGAAGGGCAAACGCAAGGCCGTGAAGGCTGGAGACGTTCTGCCGCTTCGAGGCGCGATCAAGGCGACCGTCCTGGCGGCGTCGGGCAAGGTCGCGACGGCCCCCGAGAATGCGACGGCCAATCCCCTTTGCTCCCAGGCCCCGGCCGACAAGGAAGTCGATCGTTCCGACAACGCGCGGAGCGTGGTCCTCCGGTTCCGGCTCGGCAAGTTCGATTTCCTGGACTGCGGCGACCTGACCTGGAACGTCGAAAAGGCGCTCGTCTGTCCCATCGACCTGGTCGGTCCGATCGACCTCTATCAGGTGACTCACCACGGCCTGAGCATCTCGAACAACCCGATCTTGCTGCAAACGATCCGGCCGATCGTGACGATCATGAACAACGGTCCGCGCAAGGGGGGGGAAGCCGGCACGGTCCAGCGTCTGAAGACGATCCCGTCGATCCAGGCCGCCTACCAGCTTCATCGTAACGCCAAGACCACCGACGCCGAAAACACCGACTCCGCGTTGATCGTCAACACCGACGAGGAAGGGGGCAGGTTCCTCCATGTGGCGGTCTCGCCCGACGGCGCGCGGTTTCGGGTGCGGTTCGGCGCCGACGGCCCCGATCGGGAGTTTGAATCCCAGTAACGACGAGGGGGGCCTCAGCCCGGGATCATCTCCGGCGCCTTGGCCGGCTTCTTCCGCGACGTCGGTTGATGCTTCCAGCGGCGGTGGAGCCAGAGGTACTGGGTGGGGTCGCGACGGATCAGGTCTTCCAGCGCGCTTGTGTAGCGTTGCGTGAGCAACCTGACGTCGTCGGCCCCCCCCGAGAGTTCGCCGGGTTCGATGATCTCGGCGCATCGCATCTCGTACCGGAAGCCCGGGCCGATCCGCCGGGCCACGCCGACCATGATCGGCGCGTTGTGCTCGATGGCCAGCAGGGCGATCGCCTTGTGCGTCGAGGCTTGACGACCGAAGAAGTCGACGAACATCCCGCGCTGGCCCGCGTCCTGATCGGCGAGCATCGACAGCGGCTTGTTCGTCTGGAGGACCTCGACGATCTGGTCGTAGCCCCCGGCCTTGGGGATCATCCGCTGGCCGGTCTGCTCGCGGAACGACCGCAGGTAGCGATCGAGGTACGCATTGTCAAGCGCCCGGGCGACCGAATAGGTCGGAAAGCCGAAGAGGCCGAAGACGTAGCCGGCGATCTCCCAGTTGCCGTAGTGGCCGGTCAGGAGGATCATCGGCTCGTTCGAGAGCATCCGCTCGAGGATCGGCTCGTGGCCGGACAGGGTGACGTACTTGCGATAGTTCTCAAGGGTGATCGTCTTGGGCGTGTGGAAGATCTCCATCAGCATCATGCAGAAGTGCCGGTAGACGCCGCGGACCATCTGGTCGCGCTCGACTTCATTCATCTGATCGCCGTACGCCAACCGGAGATTCTCGATCCCCACCTGCCGATGCCGCTTGTCGACCGTGTACATCACCCAGCCGATCAGCCGGGCCAGTGCGTACGCCTGCCTGATCGAGAGCATCTGGGCGAAAGCGACGATCGCGCGGACGGCCAGATAGACGAGGTAATCAACCCAGGGGCGCTTGACCTTGTTGCGGGGCATCGGCGGTCACTCCATTGACCAGAACTTCGCGGCGCGGGCTTCGCGAAGTATGCCGGCGACCTCCAAAATGGTCAACCCCCGCTGTGCATGCGGGAATGTTTATCGAACCTCGTCAGGGTCGATCCCCAGTTCGCGGAGCTTCGCCGCCAATCGATTCGCTCGCTCGCGCTCGCGATCGCGTTCTCGGGTCGCTCGATCGCGTTCTCGGGTCGCTCGATCGCGTTCTCGGGTCGCTCGATCGCGATCCTGTCCCAATTCCTGGAAGGTGAGGAACGCTTGGCCGTCGGGGTAGCGGATGGTCATGGGGTGAGTGGATCGATCGAATTGGATCTGCAGCAGCGGGCTGATCCAGCCGTTCGTCTCGGGGATCGCGACGAGTTTCGCGCCGACGCGGCGGTAGCCCTTGAGGGCGTCCTTGTAGGGGTCGTAGACGTAGTATTCCTGGACGCCGTGGGCCTCGTAGAATTCGAGCTTGCGGCGCATCTCGCCGGCGCGGTTGCCGGGTGAGAGGACCTCGAAGACGACCTGGGGCGCGACGCCTCCCTCTTGCCATTGCTGGTAGGAGCCGCGATAGCCCTTGGGGCGTCCGATGGCGACCATCGCGTCGGGGGCGGTGCGGACGTCGACCCGGCCCTCGACGGGATACCAGAGGAGGTCGCCGGCGACGAAGACGTCGGGGCGGTCGGCGACGAGGAGTTCGAGGTTGCCCTCGATGGTGACGATCCACTGGTATTGGAGGGTGTTGTCGGACATCGGCCGTCCATCGCGGTCGGGGTAGACGATCGCGCGGGGCGCGGATTCAGTTTTGGGGATTCGGCTCATGGCTTGACCCTCTCGATCGCGCATCGGTCGGAAGCGTAAGCGCCGGCGGTCGACATTATGATTCTATCGCATGGCGGACGTATCGACGATTTCGGCATGACATCGTCATTGGACGGCGTCAGGGTCGATCCCCAATTCGCGGAGCTTCGCCGCAAACCGATCGCGGTCACGGACGGCCGCATCCCTCTCATGAGCCATTCGATCGCGATCCTGTCCCAATTCCTGGAAGGTGAGGAACGCTTGGCCGTCGGGGTAGCGGATGGTCATGGGGTGAGTGGATCGATCGAATTGGATCTGCAGCAGCGGGCTGATCCAGCCGTTCGTCTCGGGGATCGCGACGAGTTTCGCGCCGACGCGGCGGTAGCCCTTGAGGGCGTCCTTGTAGGGGTCGTAGACGTAGTATTCCTGGACGCCGTGGGCCTCGTAGAATTCGAGCTTGCGGCGCATCTCGCCGGCGCGGTTGCCGGGTGAGAGGACCTCGAAGACGACCTGGGGCGCGACGCCTCCCTCTTGCCATTGCTGGTAGGAGCCGCGATAGCCCTTGGGGCGTCCGATGGCGACCATCGCGTCGGGGGCGGTGCGGACGTCGACCCGGCCCTCGACGGGATACCAGAGGAGGTCGCCGGCGACGAAGACGTCGGGGCGGTCGGCGACGAGGAGTTCGAGGTTGCCCTCGATGGTGACGATCCACTGGTATTGGAGGGTGTTGTCGGACATCGGCCGTCCATCGCGGTCGGGGTAGACGATCGCGCGGGGCGCGGATTCAGTTTTGGGGATTCGGCTCATGGCTTGACCCTCTCGATCGCGAACCCGCCGGAAGCGCAACGACCCCCAGCCTCGACGCTCTATTCTATCGCGCGGGGGACGCATCGGCGATTGCGATTCGGCCTCCTCACGCGTCGGCGTCGTTCTCGAGTGGGAGTGAGACGGCTCGGCCGGCGCGGGCGGACTGGTAGATCGCTCGAATGATCTCGACGGATTTACGGCCTTCGCGACCATCGACGAGAGGGGCGCGGCCGCCGTCGATCGCTTCAAGGAAGTCGACGAGTTGGTCGCGGTGGCCGAGGTGCGAGATGCCTCGGGGATCGCTGGCGCCGGAGTTCAGGGCCGAGCGGCCGGCGATCGCCGCGATCAGCGCGTGGTCGCTGGGGACTTTTTCCTGGAACTCCCAGAGCGTCACGTCGTCTTGCTCGACCCGCGCCGAGCCTCGATCGCCGTGGATCTCGGTTCGCTTCAGAAGGCCCGGATAGGCGCTCGTGGCGGCTTCGATCATTCCCAGGGCTCCGTTCTTGAACCGCAGGCCCGCGACCGCGGTGTCCTCGACCTCGATGCGGGTGTGCGCCAGGGTCGCGGTGTGCGCGACGATCGAGTCGACGTCGCCCATCAGCCAGTAGAGCAGGTCGACGTTGTGGATCGCCTGGTTCATGAGCGCGCCGCCGCCGTCCAGGTTCCAGGTCCCGCGCCAGCCGCCGGAGTCGTAGTAGTCCTGGGTCCGCCACCATTTGACGTGGGTGTCGCCGAGGGTCAGGCGGCCGAATCGGCCCCCTTCGACGGCCTCCTTGAGCCTCAGGTTGGCGGGCGAGAACCGTGACGGGAAGATCGTGCAGAGCCGGACGCCGGCCTGCTCGCAGGCGTCGATGATCGCGTCGCAACGGGCGAGGTTGATCTCCAGCGGCTTCTCAACCGCGACGTGCTTGCCCGCCCGCGCGGCCTTCACCGCGGGTTCCATGTGCGCGCCGCTGGGGGTGCAGATGCAGACCACGTCGAGGCCGGGGTGCTTGAGCATCGCGTCAAGGTCGTCGTAGATCCGGCACTGGCGGCCCGCCAGGCCGGCGACCTTCTCGCCGTTCGCCTTGGTCCGACTGAACGCGGCCACGACCTGGGCGTTCTCGATCTCGTTGATCGCGTGCGTGTGGAACTCGGCGATCATTCCGCAACCGACGATTCCGAACCCGTGCTGAGACATACTGGCCACCCTAGCGTCGAGACGTAGCGACGTGGAAAGTTGAAGAGATTAGACCAGGCGGACGCGCGCGATCTTCCGCTTGCCGACCCGGACGATCAGGCCGTCGCTGACGTAGACCGACGCCTTGGGTTCGCGGATGATTTCGCGGTTGGGACCAATGTTGAAGCCCCCCTGCTCGATCACCCGACGCGCGTTGGACGTGGTCGTTTCCAGGCCAAGCTCCTTGATGAGCGTCGGCGCGGCGATCTTGCCCTCGTGGTCGAGCTTGTCGGCGGCGAGGAAGGCCTCGGCGATCTCCTCGGGGTCCTCGCCCGAGGCCCGGCGGCGGAATTCGGCCGCGGCGCGGTCGGCGGCCTCCTCGCCGTGGTACTGCGCGACGATCGCCTTGCCGAGGATCTCCTTCGAATCTCTGGGGTTGGCTCCAGGCGCCAGGGCTTGTTTGATCGAGTCGTCGGGAAGGTTGGTCAAGAGGGTGAAATATTGGGCCATCGGCTCGTCGGGGATGCTCATCACCTTGCCGAACTGGTTCTCGGCGGTCTCGGCCACGCCGATGTAGTTGCCCAGGCTCTTGCCCATCCGCCGGACGCCGTCTGTGCCGACCAGGATCGGCATCGTCATCGCCGTCTGCTGGGGCTCCTGTCCGCGCGTCGCCTGAAGCTGGCGCGCCACCATCAGGCTGAAAAGCTGCTCGGTGCCGCCGAGCTCGACGTCGGCCTTGATCTCGACCGAATCCCAGCCCTGCATCAGCGGATAAAGGCATTCGTGAAGATACACGGGTTTCTCGGCGACGATCCGCTTGGAGAAGTCTTCACGCGCCGAGATCTGGCCGAGCGTCATGTTCCGCATCAGGTCGAGGACGTCGAGGAACGACCATTTGGCGAACCAGTCGCTGTTGTGGTGGACCTCGGCCTTGTC
>CALCIC010000473.1 GCA_937907405.1 uncultured Isosphaeraceae bacterium
GCAGTAGTTCCTCAATCAAAAAGCGCCGGGGCGTCAGCCTTGCGGGAGAAGGGGGGCCGCCTGCGTGACGCCGGTCCCACGTCCCATGTGGAGTGCGGCGGCTTGCCGCCGCGCGGAACACGCGGCCCATGCGGGAGCAAGCTCCCGCACTCCAAAAGGGGAAACCGATACCGCGTCGAACTTCGATCATAGACTCATGTGTAAACCGTTCTATGCCATTGGTGGAATTCCACCAGCCGATCGCCTAAGCACAGGTCCTGGTCGTCTGGAACATTCGTCCCAAAGGCGCCGTGCGTCGTATTTCGAGTGCGCGTTGCATTCTGGAATCGACGAGACCAGCCCCGAGAATGAATCTCATCGGGATGAGTCGCAAAAAAAATGTTCAGCCGAGTTCAGGCCCTTGAACGGCGAGGTCGACGGATTTCTAATCTCAACGATCTCACATTCCCGATTGTCTTGGTTCGACCACCGCCGCTCACGATGAGAAGGGACCAACCGCGATGAGCAAGGAACAGCCTTCGGAAGGGATCAAGCGACGAGAATTCCTCGGCGCGGCGGCCGGCGCCGCCGCGCTTGGCGGGCTTGCTTCGGAAGGCTCGCCGGCCCTCCAAAACGGGGGACGAACCGGGCAGCCCGCGGGCGCCGGAGAGGCCGCCCAGCTTTACAAGCGGCACGCGCCCGAACTGCGGGGGCACGACCACGCCCTCCCCGACCTCAGCACTTTCGCTGGAGCGAGAGGTCAGAGGGCCGAACAGGACCTCCCCACCGCCTATCACGACAAGGAACTGCGCCGGATCAAGGAGCTCGGTCTTGAACCGGCCGACTCGATCGAGGACAAAACCGAGATCAGTTGCTTCCAGCGCGGCAGCACGCCCCATTGGTCGGGCATCAACACCTTCTTGAAGCTGCCCTACCTGGAAGACGTCCGCAAGGTCGGCGAGTACGACGTCGCGTTCGTCGGCGCGCCGTTCGACATCGGCTGCACGTTCCGATCGGGGACCCGATTCGGCCCCCAGGGGATGCGGCGGATCTCGGCGCTCTATCAAAAGTACAGTTTCGAACACGGCCTCGACCTCAGCGAAACGCTGGCGATGTGCGACGTCGGCGACGTCTTCTGCCCGGCCGACATCACCAAGGGGCACGACCAGATCACCAAAGGCGTCGCGCACATCCTCTCCCACGGCACTCTGCCCATGATCATGGGGGGCGACCACTCGATCGGCTTTCCCATCGCCCGCGCCGTCGCTCAGTGCGTCGAGGGGAAGGTCGGCATCATCCATCTCGACCGCCACGTGGACACCCAAGAGAAGGACATGGATGAAATTATGCATACGTGTCCATGGTTCCACGCGACGAACATCCCGAACTGCCCCCCTTCGAACCTGGTTCAGTTGGGAATTGGCGGTTGGCAGGTGCCGCGGGCCGGCGTGAAGGTGGGGCGTGACCGCGGCACGACGATTTTGACCGTCAACGACATGGAACGGATCGGCGTCGACAAGACGATCGAGATCGCGTTGGAGGTGGCGTGGAAGGGCGCAAGCGCCGTCTATTTGTCGTTCGACATCGACGCGCTCGACGCGGGTTTCGTGCCCGGGACGGGCTGGCCCGAGCCGGGCGGGCTTCTCCCCCGCGAGGCCCTCAAGATCGTCAACGGCATCGCCAAGGAGGGAATCGTTGCGATGGAGGTCTGCGAGGTGTCGCCGCCGTACGACATCTCGGACGTCACCTCGCTGATGGGCGTCCGCCTGATGATGGACGTGATCGGCACGATGGCGAAGCACGGGCGGCTGGGCGGACGGCTGAAGGTTTGAGGTGACGATGCCTGGGCCCGCCTTCATCCTCGCCACCGATCTCGAGCCGACGGCCGCCGCCTGGTCGCAAGCAGAGGCGGCCGCGGCGGCCTTGCGCGGTTTCGCGGAACGCGCGCTGGGGGTGGACGCCAGGGTCGAGTTGGCGAGGCTGCCGGCGCGGGCGCCCGACGAGACCGGCGATTTCCAACTCAGTCGCGTCGTCGACCGGGTTGCCGACGCGGGCGCGCCGGTCGTCTTCGTGCTCCCCTCGCCGTTTGAACTCAACGTCTGGCAACGGGCGACGCTCGGCGAGGAGTTGGCCGCGGCGCGCCGGCGGCACGTCGGGATCGCAGTCCACCACGACGCCGTTGACGCCGCGCATCCGTTGCTCGTCGACGGCTTGACCGACGTGATTCTGAAGGCGCTCGACGCGCGACGGCTCGCCCCGTCCCAGGTCGGGCTGTTGCTCGTCGCCGACGGCCAGGGCGACCCCTCCTCCCGCGCCGACTCGTATCGTCTCATGCGGTTGCTTTGGGAGCAGCTTGGGATGAGACGGGGGGACGTCGGCTTCATCCGGCACGCGCAGCCGTTCCTTCGCGACGTCCTCGGCCGCTGCGTTCGCGAGCCGTTCCAATGGCTCTTGTTACCTCAATGTCAGTGGGACGGAGGACTTTGCGACTACGCGCGGGTCATGCTCGACGACCACAAGCGGGAGCATCCCCAGGCGACGGACTGGCTCATGGTCGATCCTCCCGGGGACCACCCGGCGATCCGCGCCTGGCTTGAGCGCCGGCTGCTCAACCTCTGGCAGGAGAAGCGCGCCAGTCAGGCCGTCCGGCTCCCCTCGGCGCGGAGCCTTCCCGAACCGGCCCCAGCCGCGGTGTGGTCGGCCGAGGGCTGGGTTCCGGCGGCGAAGGCGGTCGTCGCCCCTCGCCTCGCCTGCCTCGCGCGAGCCCGAGAGTCCGCGTCCCTGGCGAAGATCCTCGCGCAACTCCTTCCACCCTCTGAGATCTACCTCGTCAAGGCGACCTGGCACGGCTACGCGCAGGGGACCTACACCGGCGCCTCCGCGCTCGACCTGTTGCTTGGTGCTCTGCCCGGTCGCGCGGTCGTGATCGAGGGGCACACAAGCAGCCGGAATGTGGGGCTGGATGGAATGCCCATCGACTGGGACGGCGACGCCCGGCGGCATCGGGGTTGGATCCGGCGGCAAGACGTCGAGTTCCTCCGGCGGACCGGCCTGGCGGACGTCCTGGAACGACACGGCGCCCAGTACCTCAACGTGACCGAGGCGTGGTGGGACGGCGCCTGCGCGCCCGCCGATGAGGTTCAGGCCGCGCTCGGAGACCTCACGCTCGAGAATCCAGAGTTGGCCGGCTTCGTCCCGTCGACCCTGCTGGAGCGCCGCGGCTGTCCGCTCATCAGTTTCGCTCGCTTCAAGGGGCCGACCCGACTGGGAGTCTCCAATCTTTTCGGTCTGATCCCCCACCCGCTACGAACCGCCTGGCACGGACCGGACGTTCGGTGCTTCGCCTCGGTCTGCTGCGACCTGGCGCGGATCTACGGCGCCTTCTTTCCCCTCTTCGGCTGTGTCGAGGCGTTCGATTCGGCCGTGCGGTGGAATCGTAAGGGCCTCTACCGGAGCCGATGGGGCAACTACGACCTTGTGCTCACCGACGGGCTGTTCACCTTGAGCCGGGGACTCGTCGGCGCCGATCTCCTCGCCAGCCGGCTGCAAGGTCAGGACGTCCACCGAAGCGGCTTCTTCGATGTCGTTCGCGATCGGCTGGGCTGGTCGTCCGAGGCGGCTGAGACGCCACTGCCAGGTGCAATTCAGGCGAGTCTTGCGTGATGAAAAACTCAAGAAAATGATGCCCAGAGCCACCTCAGGGACTCGAACCCTGGACTTCAGCTTTACGAAAGCTGCGCTCTACCAACTGAGCTAAGGTGGCTTGCAGCGTGACTTCGCCGGCAGGTCTAACATTATCGGCGAACCGGCGAGTCTGTCAAGCTCGACGCGACAAGGATGCATTCAGCCCTCATTCAGCGGGGGCCGAGTTCGACGGCGCGGCGGTAGACGTCGAGGTAGCGGTCGATGTTCCGGTCCATGGCGAAGTGCTCGCGGGCCACGGCGGCGGTCGCCGCGGCCAGGCTCGCGGCGAGTCCGGGGTCGTTCAGGACCCGGATGATCCCATCGGCCAGCGGCCCCGGCGCGACCTCGGTGAGCACCCCCGCGCCCGACTCCCCCAGCAGCTTGCGGTAGTCGCCGAAATCGGTCGCCACGATCGGCCGACCGGCGGCCAGGTAGACGGCGATCTTGCTTTGCACCGAGAAATTCTCGCGGCAGGCGAGCCGAGGGTGGACCAGGACGTCGGCCCGTCGACTGAGCGCGACGACCTGCTCGGGGTTCTGGCCGGTGAGCACGATCAGGCGGTCGCCGTACTGGCCGAGTTTCTTCCGGTACTCTTCGCCGGCTTCGGCCGGACCTCCCACGAGCACGCAGCGGGCGTCGGGGCGGACTTCGAAAACCTTGGGCAAGGCGTCGACCAGGATCGGCACCCCCTGGTTGGGATGCACGATGCTGCCGATGTACATCACCACCTTGTGCTCGGGGCCGACCCCCGGGATCTCCACGGGCGCGCTCGGCCGTTCGTATTCCCCCAGGTCGATTCCGGGATAGATGACGCTGACGCGGTCGGCGGGGACTCCTTTCTCGTCGATCACCACCTGCCGGACGGGCTCGCCCAGCGCGATGATCCAGGCCGCGTGGTCGACGGCCCGGCGCTCAAGCGCCTGATACGACCGGAACAACAGCCCCCGGCCCAGCCGGTCGCGCTCCACCTCCTCGCCCAGCAGCGAGTGGATCTCATAAACCATCGGCCATTTGTGCCGGCGGCAGCCGAAGTAGGCGCGGGTGGCGGCGCCGTAGCTTTGCGCGTGGACGACGTCGAAGGGGAACTCCCTGGCGATCCGCGCCAGCCCTCGGCCGGTGATCCAGGCGGCCGGGGGGAGGGAGAAGACCGGCGTCCCCTCGAAGTCCTCGATCCGGGTGGAGAAGTCGCCCGGCGGTCGGAGCCGCAGGTGCGCCACCACCACGTCCACCCCGCGCGGCTTCAAGGCCCGAAGGATCTTGATCGGCAGCATCGCCGTGCCGTCGTACTCGCCGGGGATCGGGAACGAGGTCGCCATCAATACGCGCATCGCGGGAAGCTCCTGGCCCAGGGGGTCCATCCTGGGGGGCTTCAAGGATAGTGGCTGGACGCGCGGGCGCGAACCCGGATTCGTCGATCCTCGGGCGTACGTCGCTCAGACGACGTCGCCGTCGACCGGCGGGTTGACGACCCGGGTGGGCTCGCGGCGGTGTCGCTGGCCCTGGCAAAGCACCCCCCCCATGCGGCGGTCGAGGGCCTCGATCGCCGCGTCGAGCACCCCTCGGGCGGTGTCGAGATGGCGAGGCCGCAGGGCGTAGGGGTCGCGCGGCAGGCCGGTGCGGGGGTAGCTCAGCGACTCGGTCCGGAGCGACCGCCGCAGCCCGGCGGGGATCTGGTGCGGCTCCAACGGCTCGTAATCGCCGTTGCGGCGCGACGAGCGGTAGTAGGCGCGTCGGGTCGAGGGATGGCCGGGGTAGACCCATGAGGTCTCCAGCATGAGAAGCTCGGTGAACTGCGGCCAGGGGGGCGCTTCGGGGTTGAACGGGCGGGTCGGCGTGCCGGGCTCGGACAGGATCGACGGCAACAGCCTCCAGGCTTCCGCCACCGGCAGCGGCCGGCTGGGGTCGGCGAGCAGGCCGCGCAGCTCGGGGCGGCCGAGCTCGACGGCCGCCTGTCGGACCAGCGCCTCCGCCGACGCGATGTACAGCAGCAGCGCCGCGCGGGCGAGCCGCGACGCGTCGGCCTCGGACGACGCCAACCGGCTCTGGGTGTGAAAATGGAGCGCGTCTTGATAGAGGCAGTGGAACGGGCTGACGACGGTCTCGACGATCCAGCCGGGATCGCCGCCGCTTCCGATTTCCTCGGATTCCCCCAACGCGGCGCCGCTGCGTCGGCCGGCCGCGAGGGGATCAAACTCGGCGCGATCATGCGGCATGGGGGCGTCTCGATGCGGCGGACTCGGCGGGAAGGGAACGAAGCCGGAACCGAGGCTCCCTGGATTCCGTCAGTCTACCACACCCCCCGCCGCGGTTCCCGCCTCATCATGTTTTTGGGATCGATTCACGTAATAATCACTTCGACTCCGCCTCCGCATCGGTCGGCGTCGGCGTCGGCGCGGGGGCGTCCGTCTTGGCGGGAGGCTCGGTCGTGGCCGGGGCCTCCTTGGGCTTGGCTGGGACCGCAAGCCTGGTGAACTCGGCGGGGGCCTCGGGGAGCGGGTCGGGGACCGCCGCCGTCGGGTCGTTCCAGACGAGTTCGCGGGCTTTCAGCAGGTTGCCGTGAGCCTGCATGGTCGGCTGGTCGGCCGCGTAGTGGGCGATGGCGCGTCGCGAGTCCCCCTGGGCTTCGTAGATTCGGGCCAGGTTCGTGTGCGCCCCCCATCGAAACATGCAATAGAACGGCACGGTCGGGCTCGGCTCGGGGAGCATTTCGAGCACCTTGCGAAACATCAACTCGGCCTGGCCCAGGTTGCCCCCCTCCAGGTGGGCGAGCGCCAGGAAGTAGCTGGAATAGACGTCGAGCCCTTCCTGGACGGGAGTCGGGATGAGCTGGTTCTTGTCGTTCACGAAGGTCGTGCTGTCGGAGAACCGGAACGAGACGTAGTCGGAGATCGCTTCCGGCAGCTCGCCGCGAAGTTGCTTGATCCGGGCGTACAAGAGCGGGAACTCGCCGCGGAGGAAGAACAGGGTCTGGGCCGTCGCCTTGACGAACTGGCCGTCGGTGAACAGCCGGGTCTCGACCTCGACCGGGAGACTCCAGAGTCCGACCGTTCCCAGCCGGTCGCCCAGGACCTCCGCGAAATGCCTGCGGAGTTCGGAAGCGTCGCGGTGGAGGATCGTTCGATTCTTGCCGGCCAACTCCCCCTGGAGGAGTTTCATCTTGGGCGAGAAGTATCCCTGGCTGGAATCGATCAGGACGCCGATCTTGGTCGGGCTGGCCAGCAGCGAGGCCATGCTGGTCGCGTAGGGGTCTTGCCCCGGCAGGTTCATCCGTTCCAGGATCGAGGGGTCGGTCATCGCCTGTTCGAGCGTGGCGACCCCCTCGCCCCCCGGGCCGGGGATCGGCAGGCCCACTCGGGCGTCGAACAAGTAGGCGCGACCGTCGATCAAGGCGGCGCAGATCCAGACGACGGGGGGGCGGTCGACCTTGGGGGGCTCGAGCATCCCGATGCTTTCGGCCGCCCCCTGGGCGGCGCGGGGGATGTACGGCTCGACGACGTTGCCCTTGGTGTAGGTCAAGATCCCGACGTCCACGTTGAGTTGGCGGCAGAGCGCCATGAACGTCCAGGCGCGCTCGGCCCAGAAACCTTCCGACTCGGTCCCCATCCCTCGCAACAGCAGGTCGTAGGGCCGGGCGTAGACCTGCGGGGTCTCTCGCGAGCCCAGGCTGCCGACAGGGACGAGCTGGACCTGCGTGATGATCCAGTCGAAGACGCGCCGAACCCGATCCAGATCGTCGCCCGTCCCGCCGATCCGATTGGCGATGTTGTAATACATCATGCAGTCTTCGAGATGGCGGGCGTCGCGCCCTTCCGCCCACCGAGCGTGCTGCAACGACTGGATCATCTCCGGCGGCAAGATCCCGCCCAGGAACTCCAGCACCTCGGGGTCAAGCTGGTAGCTGGCCCTCGCCGTCCCCTCGAAGTACTGGTTGAGCTTCTGGGTGGCCAGCCGGAAGTTGTCCCCCCCCGGCTTGAGCGCGGCCCCCTGGATCAACTTGATCGAGCTTTCGAGAATCGCCGCGCGCTCGGCCTCGTCCCGCTTCGTCGTCACGGACGGTGAGCCCGCCCCCCCCTTGCTCTTGGACGTCGGCAGAACGCCCGGGGTGAAGTTGCCCGTCGTCGTGATCGTGCGGCCGGGCGGTGTGTAGTTGCAACCGGAAAACGCGACCACAAGCAGGCCGGCAAGGACGCCCCCCGCGTAACGTATGCACCCCATCAAAGTCGAAAGCTCCTGGTGAGTATGTCGGGTCGCGCTATAGATGAATATTCATTAATGGCGGGTGATGCGATTGAAACGACCGCTATCCGTCTATTGTGGGGCGGATCGCTCGACTTCGCGAGCCCTTTTCGGGAATCCGTCGTCGGTCCTTACGTGCGATCCGGGGGCGAGGTTCGGACTTTGTGGGAACCTCCGGCGAGGAGGGGACGAGATGCTCCGGCGATCGTCGTGGTGATCACGATCGCTCGACCGTCCGGAATGCTCGCCGCGCCTGACGTCGTTCTCCAAGCGAGCCGTCCCGAGGTCGGCCACGGACTTTTGGGTTCGTTCGCGCCCGATTTTCCTCTCGAGTCCGTTGTGTCCGGGCCGCCGGCCCTCGGACGGACCCAGAGGGCGATTGGGTTCGGTCGTCCAAGAACGACGCGTCGGCGTCCTGAGCCGGAGGCCGATTGACGACCGTAAGTCCTTGATCTGAATGACGTCGTCGGTGAGTCGTTCGGCCGTTGTTTTGGGTTCGTTCGTCGCATTTTCGACCACGGACCTCGGGCGTTGGCGTCCTGTGACGGTCGGATCGTCGGTCCCGACCTCCGCCGGAATTCTCTGCCACACCTGTAAGTATGGCCCGAGCCGACGCGGTTGCGCGCGCGGGAATGGGCATTCAGGCCGGATCGCCGCGAGTCAGGCGTTACGATCGCTGTTCTGGGTACAGTCCGCATCGAACGACGGATTCACCGTGGAAGACGCGGGAGGAGTCGCGGCGTCGGAGGATTCTCAATCCGTCCCGCCCGACTCGGAAACCGCCTCGCGGATGCGCAGGCAGACTCGCAAGAGCGCGGGTAGATCCTCGATTTGCAACGAGTTCGGGCCGTCGGAGCAGGCGTGGTCGGGGTCGGGGTGGACTTCCAGGAAGAGGGCGTCGCAGCCGGCCGCGACCGCCGCCCTGGCGAGCGTCGGGATCATCTCGCGCTGACCGGCGGTGGTTTTGCCCCCCTCGCCGGCGCTGGGGAGCTGGACCGAATGGGTGGCGTCGAAAACCACCGGGGCGCCCGACGCCTGCATCTGGGGGATCGCCCGGAAGTCGTTGACGAGCCTGCCGTAGCCGAAGGTCGTCCCGCGCTCGGTCAGGACGGTCCCCGACGCGCCGAACGCCTGAAGCTTGGCGACGACGTTGGTCATGTCCCAGGGGGCCATGAACTGGCCTTTCTTGACGTTCACCGGGCGTTTCGTGGCGGCGACCGCTTCCAGCAGGTCGGTCTGGCGGGAAAGGAAGGAGGGCACCTGGAGCAGGTCGACCACCTCGGCGATCGGGGCGGCCTGGTGCGACTCGTGGACGTCGGTGGTGACGGGCAGGCCGGTCTCGGCCTTGACGCGGCGGAAGACGTTCATGCCTTCCGCGAGCCCGGGGCCTCGAAAGCTCGAACCCGACGTCCGATTCGCCTTGTCGAACGACGCCTTGAAGATCAGCGGCACGTTCAGCTCGCCGCAGATCTCCACCAGGCGGCCGGCGACCCGCAACGTCATGTCGTTCGGTTCCATCACGCAAGGGCCGGCGATCAAGGCCAGGGGCCTGCCGCGGCCGATTTGCACGGGACCGACCGAAACCGGATTGGGGACGACGTCCATCGCTCTCGACTCCTTGACCGCGTCCGGATTTTCCGTTCCGGAGCGTTGGGGATCTTAGCGGAAGCGTCGCCGGCTGGCGAGCGCAACTCCGCCGCCGTCCGACGAGGCCGGCGCGGCGGCCAGGACCCGCACGGCGCTGGGGACGGCCTCGATCGACCAGTGGTTGCGAGTCGTCGCGACGCCGTTCGTCGAGTCGGAGGCGTCGTTCGGAGTCGGCAGAAGGTATCCGGCCGGGTCGCCGTCAAGCTGGACGGGGACGGCGCCGCTGGCCGTCAGATCGACCTTCCGGACCCGCCGGTGGTAGACCCCGGGGTGGTCGAGATGGGTTCCCAGGACGACCTTCCACAAGTAAAAAAGCGCCCGAAGCGGACCGGGATCGCGGAAGACGAGGAGATCCAGCAGGCCGTCGTCCTGCCGGGCCCCGGGGGCGAAGGGAAGGCCGAGCGCGTACCGCGGCAGATTGAAGACGAACACGGTCGTGCCGACGAGCGACTCCTCGGCGCCGCCGTCTTCGATGCGGGCGGTGATCTCGGGGAATTGATACGACAGGCTCGACCGGAGGATCGGCTCGACGTAGGCCGCGCGGTGGGTGGTCCGGATCGCGCCGGCGCGCGAGGTCCGCATGTCGTGATGCCGGGTGACGACGTCGCCGTCGAAGCCGAACCCCGTCATCAGGATGAACCGGCGGCCGTTGGCCTGGCCGAGATCGACCGGGACCGCCGTGCCGGTCGCGATGGTCCGCGCCAGCCATCGGGGGTCCGACCGCAGATCGAAGTGCTGAGCGGCGAGGTTCTCGGTGCCGGCCCGAAGGATGGTCAGCGGGACCTGGGGGTTTTCATTAACCAGCGCCGAGACGGTGCCGTCGCCGCCGACGGCCACGAGGCACCGGCAATGCGGATCGCCGTCCGCCCGGGCGACCATCGCCTTGCGTTCCGCGGGGGTCCAGGCGATCTCGGAGTCGAGCTTGTACTCGCCCAGGGCCCGAGCGAGCCGCTCGACCAACCGCGGCCCGGAGCCCTTGCCCGAGCTGCGGTTGACCACGACGCCGACCCAACCGGGATGGACGACGGACGCCGAGGCGTCGCGAACGCTCGGCGATCCTGCTTCCGAGTTCGCGCCGACGGAATGCGTCATGAGATGCCCGGCCTCCGACCGAGCCCGTTGCCGACCTGCTGGCTTCGAGCGAGTTGCGTCCGCTTCCCCCCCTCCCTTCCCCGCGATCAGCGGTTCGGGGTGGAGTCGGATTTGGGCTTGCCGCTGGCCACCATGTCGACGTTGGAGCTGAAGACGTCCTTGAACTCCTCGCGAAGCGCGTTGAGACGATTGGTCAGCTCGGTGCTCTTGGCCATGAGACTCTCGACCTCGGCCTCTGCGTCGGCCTTGGCCTTGACCTCGGCTTCTTTCTCGGTCGTGCGCTGCTGTTTCGACTGTTCCGCCGCCGCGATGGTGGTCTGGACGGTCTCAAGCTGATGTTGGAGCTTGTTGAGGAAGTCCTTCAGCGCCGTGGACGCCCGATCGACGTCGAGCCGCTGGCTGGCGAGGACGGCCAGCAGTTGGTCGCCGGTTTCCTGAGCGACGGTCGTCTGATCCTTGAGCCGGACCATGTCGGCCTGGGATTGGGCCAGAGCGTCCTGCGCTTTCTGAAGGTCGGCGGCGGCCTTGGCGAGCGCCGCGTTGCCGTTCCGGCTCAACTGGTCGACCCCGGCGGCCAGGGCGATCCAGGCGAACGACGCCAAGAGAATCAATACGACGAGCACCTTGCCCGCGGTGGACATCGGAAGTCTCCTGCCTGGAGGCCTTGGAAAGGATCGCCGCCCGTCGACACGGCCTGGCGGCCCGCCCCCTCGTCGCGATCGACGTCGACGGCGCACGCATCCAGCCGCTCCGAGCGCGTTGTGCGAACGGAGTCGTTATTTCCCAATAATATACCTCTCATTTCTCCCCGTCGCCAATTTGCCGAACGGATTCCTGGATCTTGAGTCCGTCGTCCGGAAGAAAGCGGGGGGAAGGGCAGCCTCGCGGGGGATGATACGCACGGACTTCAGGCGATTCGCAGTGCATGCTTGAGTCGACCTGGGTTTGTTTTTCCGATGTAAATTCAAGGGGTGGAACGGGTTCGGATCAGCCGACCCCGTGGGCGAGGGCGTCGGAGGCTTCCCCCCTACGGGGTCCGAGTACGGAACCCGTGCCACCCCTTGAGGTTCCGTCATGACCAGGAAACCCCTCGACGTTCTCAATCTCCCGCGGCGGCGGCGGCGGTCACTGGGGCTGGGGGCTGGGGGGGGATGGACTTGGGGGCGAAGCCGAGGATGACGCGGCAGGGGGCGTTCTCGAGCACGAAACGGGTGTTGGACGCGAACGCGGTCGTATCGCCTCGGCGGTAGACGCCGCGCAGGCTCATGAAGATCGCGTCGAACTTGCCTTCGACCGCCTCGCGGACGATTTCCCGACCGGGCTCTCCGCGGGCGACCTTGTAGACGATCCGCCGGCCCAGTTCGCTCGCGCGCCGGGCGCCGCGCTCGACGGTCTGGAGGGCTTCCTCCACGGACTCGGCCCCGTTCCCCTCGGCGCCCTCCTCTTCTTCGGAGACGTTCAGCAGCGTGACTTCGATCGCCGGATCGAGGAAGCTCATGACCGTGTCGAGGAAATCGGCGCACAAGGGGCTGCCGTCGTAGGCCAGGAGGAGCCGTTCGACGCCGTGCCAGCCGCGCCTCAGATCGGCGAGCAGTTGGGCCGTCTCGCCGCTGCCGGCCGCCCCCAACCTGGGGATCTGACTGCCGCCGGCGACGTCCAGGCGGCCGTCGCGCGACGGCCCGAGGACGCGGATCGACAGCGGTTCGGGCTTGGAGCCGCAGAGGTTCAGCCAGTACAGGGCGATCTGGTCGAGCTGGTCTTCCGGGCTGTACTTGTTGGACATCCCCATGATCAATTCCTGCGCGCCGATCGTCTTGGCCGTTTTGGCCAGGGCGTAGAACGGCTCGTTGGTCGGGATGATCAGCGGCTTGACAGGCTTGCCGGCGTTCTCGGCCAGGGTGACGACGGCCGTCAAAAGCTGGCGGTCGTAGTCGGTGATCGTCGCTTGAAAGTCGCCGCTTCCCTTGGGCACGAGGGAGGCCGTCATCACCACGACCTCGGTCGTTTCGGGATCGGTCTCGTCGAGGCACGTCTTGAGCATCCCCAGGTTGTGCGGCGACCGAATCGCCACCAGCTTGCGATACGGTTTGCTCAGCCGCAGCGCGGGGGCGGAAACCTGATCGGCCTCTTGCTGATTGAATTGCTCGAGGTGCTCGTGGTGTTCGGAACCCCGGCGGCGAGTGCGGAGCGTTTCACTGCTCCAGAAGACCGAATAAAAAGCCGCCGTGAATACGACCCCGGAGACCGTCGCGACCTCCTTGGTCAGCAGGTTCGCGACGGCGGAAAGGGCCAGAACCAGGAAGACCAGAGCCAGACCCACCGGGACGTCGTAGCGGCCG
>CALCIC010000474.1 GCA_937907405.1 uncultured Isosphaeraceae bacterium
GCGTGCAGCGGTATACGTCGCTGCTGATCCTTTTCGACGCCGCCGGCCTGGCCCCGTCCCCCGCCGCCGACCGCGCCACGCTGATCCGCCGCCTGACGTACGATCTGACCGGCCTGCCGCCGACCGCCGAGGAGGTCTCGGCGTTCGTCGCCGATCCCGATCCGGACGCCTTCACCAGGCTGGTCGACCGCCTGCTGGCGTCGAAAGCCTACGGCGAGCACTGGGCGCGGCACTGGCTGGACGTGGCCCGTTACTCCGACACCAAGGGCTACGTCTACGGCCGCGAGGAGCGGTTCTTCGTCCAGTCGGCGCCGTATCGCGACTGGGTGGTGAAGGCGTTCAACGACGACCTCCCTTACGACCGCTTTTTGCTCGACCAGATCGCCGCCGACCAGGCCGACCCCGACGATCCCTCGGCGCTGGCGGCGATGGGTTTCCTGACGCTCGGTCGGCGGTTTCTGGGCGTGACCCCCGACGTCATCGACGATCGGATCGACGTGGTCACGCGGGGGACGCTGGGCCTGACCGTCGCCTGCGCGCGGTGCCACGACCACAAGTTCGACCCGATCCCCACCGCCGACTATTATTCGCTCTACGGCGTCTTCATGAACTGCACCGAGCGCCTGACGCCGCTCGCCGAGCCGGCCGACGCCAGCGAGGCCTATCAGGCGTTCGAGAAGGAGTTGAACAAGCGTCGCGACGCGCTTCGCGACGGCACGGCCTCCAGTCGCGAGGAGGCGTCGCGACGGGTTCGCTCGCGCGTCGCCGACTACCTGTTCGCGCAGCTTGATCTCTCCAAGGTGCCGCCGGAAGGCTTCGACACCGTCCTGGGCGAGAAGGATCTGATCCCTGGATTCGTCCGCCGATGGACCGCGTACCTGAACAAGCAGGCCAAGGCCGACGACGCGATCTTCCGCCCCTGGCGGCGGCTCGCCGCAATCGACGAGGCTGGGTTCGCGGACAAGGCGGCGGAGGCGGTCCGTGAGCTGACGAGCGCCGGCGCGCCCCCCTTGAATCCGCGCGTCGCCTCAACCTTCGCCACGCCCCCCGCGACGATCCGCGAGGTCGCCGACCGCTACGGCGCGTTGTTCGCCGAGGTCGATCGGCGGTGGCAAGAAGCGAGGAAGGCTTCGCCGGCCGCGACGGGATTGCCGGAACCGGCCGACGAGTCGCTCCGGCGCGTCCTGTACGCCGCGGACGAGTCCCCCTGTCAGGTCCCCGACGAGCCGATCGTCACCACGGAATGGTTCTTCGACTCCGGCACGGTCGTCCGACTCTGGCAGCTTCAGGGGGAGGTCGACCGCTGGCTCGTCAACGCGCCCCTGGCGCCTCCCCACGCGGTGGCCGTCGTCGATCGAGCCGAGCTTCGCGAGCCCCGGATCTTCAAGCGCGGGAGTTCCTCCAACCTGGGCGACCAGGTGCCTCGGCGGTTCTTGCAGGTCGTCGCCGGCCCCGACGCCAGGCCGTTCGCCCAGGGGAGCGGCCGGCTTGAACTGGCCAGGGCGATCGTCGATCCCGGCAACCCCCTGACGGCCCGGGTCTGGGTCAACCGGATCTGGGCGCACCATTTCGGCGAGGGGCTGGTGCGGACGCCGAGCGATTTCGGGATTCGCGCCGAGCCGCCGACCCATCCCGAGCTTCTCGACTGGCTGGCTCGCCGCCTGGTCGACGGGGGCTGGAGCACGAAGGCGATCCACCGCTTGATGCTTCTTTCCGCCGCGTACCGGCAGCGGTCCGACGGCCCCGACGATCCGGCCGAGCGGCGTCGGGCGGTCGACAAGGACCCTGAAAACCGGCTTCTCTGGAGGATGAATCCGCACCGGTTGACGTTCGAGGAGACCCGCGATTCGGCCCTCGCGGTCAGCGGCGAACTCGACCGGAAGATGGGAGGCCGGGGGGCCGATCTGTTCGCCGCGCCCAACGTCCGCCGTACGCTCTACGGCCTGGTCGACCGCCAGTTCTTGCCGGGGGTGCTGCGGGTCTTCGACTTCGCCAACCCGGACCTCCACATCCCGACCCGGAGCGAGACGACCGTCCCCCAGCAGGCCCTGTTCGCGCTCAACAACCCGTTCTTCGCCGACCGGGCGCGGACCCTGGCCGCCGGTCGACCGTCGGACGACGCCGACGCCGGGGTCGACTATCTCTACCGGGCGGTCTACCAGCGCGCCCCGACCCCGGAGCAGAAGCGCGCGGCCCTCGAATTCGTGGCTTCGGCCGCGGCCGAGCCGGCGCCGAGCGCTCCTCCGGCGGCGCTCGCATGGAGCTACGGCTACGGGCCCGTCGACCCCGCGACCGGGCCTTCCAAAGCGTTCACGCCGATGCCGCACTACGACGGCAAGGGCTGGGGGGGCGGGCCGCGATGGCCCGATCCGACGCTCGGCTGGGCGCGGATCACGGCCGAGGGAGGGCATCCGGGCGACGACCTGGCGCGGTCGACCTCGCGACGCTGGACGGCCCCGGTCGGCGGCGTGGTCGCCGTCGAGTCGACGCTCGTTCACGAGGTCGCCGCCGGCGACGGCGTCCGGGGATGGGTGGTCTCCAGCCGGCTCGGCGTGCTCAAGACGGCCGTCGTCCATGACGCGCGGGTCGATTTCAACATCCCCGCCGTCGCCGTCGAGCCCGGCGACACGATCGACTTCGTGGTCGACGTCCGCGACGTCCTGAACAGCGATCAACATCTCTGGTCGCCCAAGATCCGCCTGACCTCCTCGTCCGCAGGGACGACGCCCGAGACGACCGATTGGGACGCCGCGCGCGACTTCCACGGACCTCCGACCCGTCGGTTGAAGGCCTGGGAACAGCTCGCCCAGGTGCTTTTGATGGGCAACGAATTCCTGTTCGTCGATTGACGATCGACCCGTTTCGTTTCAGGGAGCCCCGCCATGCGAGACGACTTCGCCGACCGGAATCCGATCAGCCGCAGGTCGCTGCTTCAGCGGTCGGCGCTGGGGCTCGGCGCGCTGGGGCTCGGCGGCCTCCTGAGCGACGAGCGGGCCTACGCCGACGTCGCCGCCTCGGCCGGCGGTTCCGCCGGCGACGCCCTCGCCGTGAAGCCGCCCCACTTCCCAGGCAAGGCCAAGCGGGTGATCCATTTCTTCCTCAACGGCGGCCCCAGCCAGGTCGACACCTTCGACCCCAAGCCCGCGTTGCGGAAGTACGAAGGCAAGCCCGTCCCCCAGAACCTGACCACCGAGCGCAAGACCGGCGCGGCGTTCCCGTCGCCGTTCAGGTTCCAGCGGTACGGTCAGAGCGGGATCGAGGTCAGCGAGCTGTTCGCCAGGACCGCCCGGCACATCGACGAAATCGCCGTGATCCGGTCGATGGTCGCGCAGGTCCCCAATCATGAGCCGTCGTTGATGTTGATGAACTGCGGCGACTCGGTGCTCCCTCGGCCCAGCGTCGGGGCCTGGGTGATGTACGGCCTGGGGACCGAGAACCGCAACCTCCCCGGGTTCGTCGCGATGTGCCCCAGCGGCTATCCGATCAAGGACGCCGAGAACTGGGGGTCGGCCTTCCTGCCGGGGGTCTACCAGGGGACGTTCGTCGACCCTCAGTTCACCGAGGTCGACAAGCTGATCGAGAACATCCGCAGCCCGCACGCCTCGCAGGCCACCCAGCGCCGGCAGCTCGACCTGCTGCGGACGCTCAACGCCGAGCACCGTCAACATCGATCCGACCCCCGGCTCGACGCCCGGATTCAATCGTTCGAGATGGCGTTTCGGATGCAGATGGAGGCCGCCGACGCCTTCGACGTGAGGCGCGAGCCCGAGTCCATCCGCGCGATGTACGGCGAGAGCGTCCACGGCCGCCAGACGCTCATCGGACGCCGGCTGCTGGAGCGCGGCGTCCGCTACGTCCAGCTCTGGCACGGCGCGGGGCAGCCGTGGGACAACCACGCCCAGATCGAGGCCAACCACCGCAAGCTGGCCGCCGAGATCGATCAGCCGATCGCCGCCCTGTTGACCGACCTCAAGCAGCGCGGGATGCTCGACGACACGCTCGTCCTTTGGGGGGGCGAGTTCGGCCGGACGCCGACCGTCGAGCTGGGGGGGGACGGCAAGTCGCAGCTCGGCCGCGACCACAACCACTACGGCTTCACCGTCTGGATGGCCGGGGGCGGAGTCAAGGGGGGGACGGTCCACGGCGCGACCGACGACTTCGGCTTCAAGGCCGTGCAAGACCCGGTCACCGTCCACGACTTCCACGCCACGATCCTCCACCTTCTGGGCTTCGACCACGAGCGTTTGACCTACCGCTACGCCGGCCGCGACTTCCGCCTCACCGACGTCCACGGCCAGGTGATCCACCCGGTCGTCGCGTAGTCGAGCGTGATGAGCCAGGAATTCGATTTCCTTCTCCCCCCGGGAGAAGGTGGCCGGGACGGCCGGATGAGGGTCCCCGGATTTCGAGATTGATCACGCGTGAACCGAGAATCCACGACGACTCCGACGACCCTCATCCGCCCCTTCGGGGCGCCTTCTCCCGGGGGGGGAAGGGATGCTCGCCTCAGCCCGCCCGGCCGGATTTCTCGACTCGCTACTCTAACGTCCCAAGACGGGACACGGACCCAAACCGCATGACGACGACGCGTGTGATCGCCCGCCCCGACCGCATCGACCTCGACTCGCCCGGCCGCCGCGACTACTGGCTGGCTCTTGAACATGACAGCATCTGGGGGGACCACCTGATCCCCCTGACGGTCTGGGTCGGTCCCGAGGCCGTCGCCGGTCGCGGGCTGGTCGCGTTCGGTTCGAACCACGGCAACGAGTACGAGGGGCCGGTCGCCCTCAAGCACCTGCTCAAGAAGATCAAGCTGGAAGACGTGCGCGGGCGGATCATCTTCATCCCCGTGTTGAATCCCTCGGCGTTCCGCGCCGGGACGCGAGAGAGCACGCCCGACGACGGCGTGAACCTGAACCGGGCGTTCGTGGAAGGCGCCGGCGTGACTCCCGCTCTGGCCGGGATCACGCACCGGATCGCGGCGTTCGTCCGCCAGTTCATCTGGCCGCGCGTCCATACGGTGATCGATCTTCACGCCGGCGGCGACGTCGCCCGGTTCGCCCTCTGCGCCAATTACCATCGCGTCGACGACCCCGAGCTGGCCGCCGAGATCGAGAAGACGGCCCGGTGGTTCGGCACCCCTTGCCTGATGGTCTATCAGAACGTCACGCCCGGGCTCCTGCCGAGCGAGGCCGAGCGGCTGGGCAAGATCACCGTGGGGACCGAGCTGGGCTGGGGCCGCGCGGTGAACGTCGACGGCGTCCGATACGGTACGCAGGGCGTACTCGCGGCGGCGATCCACCAGGGCCAGCTCAGGGGGGAGATCGAACCCATCGACCACCACAAGGCCGGCACGCAGCGGGTCGTCGAGATGGTCGACCGCGACTGTTTCACGGTCGCCCCGTTCGACGGCCATTACGAGCCGCTCGTCGAGTGCGGCGCCGCCGTGCGGAAAGGGGACGCCGTCGGCCTGCTCCACGATTTCGACCACATCGACATGGACCCCTGGCCGGCCGTCGCGGGAGTCGACGGCGTGGTGCTGGCCCAGGCCTGGGCGGCGCCGGTGCCGCGGGGGCAGCACATCGTCGTGGTCGCCCGGGACGCCGGTCGATGAGCCTCGAAGCCGCCGAGCGGCCGTCGCACGCGCGGTATCGGGTGCTCGGGTTCGCCTGTACGCTGTCGATGCTCACGTATCTCGACCGGGCCTGCTTCGGCGTCGCCGCGCCGTCGATCGCGGCGGACCTGGGTCTTGCCGGCGTGGCGGAACTCAAGTGGGCGATGACCTCGTTCGCGATCGCCTATGCGGCGTTCGAGATCCCCGCCGGAGCGATGGGCGACCGCATCGGCCCGCGCGCCATGCTGCTGCGGATCGTCCTCTGGTGGTCGGCCTGCACCGCGCTGACCGGCGCGGTGGGGCTTCGCGTCGGCTCGATGGCGCTCGGCGGGTTGGGGACGCTCGTCGTCCTTCGGTTCCTCTTCGGCGCCGGCGAGGCCGGCGCGTACCCCAACATCACCCGGGCGTTGCACAACTGGTTCCCCTCGCGAAGCTGGGAGACGGCCCAGGGGCTGGTCTGGATGTCTGGCCGGTTGATGGGAGGGGTGACCCCGCTG
>CALCIC010000475.1 GCA_937907405.1 uncultured Isosphaeraceae bacterium
GGACGCTGCCGTCCCCCATCATCACGTTGACCCCGCCGGAGTGGTTGCTGCTGGCCACGATGTAATCGGCGACGTCGACGCCCCCGGTCCCCGCCTTGCAGGCGCCGAACTTGTACTGCTGGGAGTTGGGGGGGATGATCGTGTTGAACATCGTGTAGTTCGTGTTGCCGTTGGCCCACTGGTTCCCCTTGCCCCCCTGCCAGGTGGTCGCCGAGACGCACATGGCGAGGGCGGCGGAGAGCGTGGGGCCCGGCGCGGCCTGGCCCGCCGTCAAGGTGTTCTGGACGTTCTGGAACCGCGGCTCGTTGACGTTCATGGCGGTCTGGCCGCGCTTGAACGAGTTGCTGGAGTTGCTCACCAGGCTTTCCGACGCGGCGATCGTGTTCGACGTGCCGTCGGTGACGTTCTGGATGCCGTACGCCTTCCGAAACGTGAAGAGGCCCGTCGTGTCGTAATTGTAGGCTCCGGGAGGCACGGCCGAGGTCGTCCCGTAGCTAAGAAGGTAAGAGTTCCGGTTGCCCGAGACCGTCCCCACGTTGCCGTCGGACGGGCACTGGAACATGTTGACGTACGACAAATTCACGGTCGTGTTCGAGCCGTTGGCGGCCCCGCCGTCGACCTTCAGGTTGAAATTGCAGGCGTTGAACAGCGCCTGCTGCTCCAGGTAGGGGAGCATCATCGCCTGCGCGCTCCATTGCCCCCATTCTTCCGTCGCGTTTGGGGCTTTGTTCTCGTTGACGTAGGAGACGCCGGGAGGGAACGAGCTCATCCCGCTATGGTAATTATGTAGGCCGAGACCGAGTTGCTTCAGGTTGTTGACGCACTGGGCGCGACGGGCGGCCTCGCGCGCCGCCTGGACGGCGGGGAGCAGTAACGCGATCAGAACCGCGATGATCGCGATGACCACCAGCAATTCGATCAAGGTGAATCCGCGACGCTTCGAAACACTCATAGATGATGAACTCCTTAACGAATCAGTCGGCGAATGGAAAAAAATAGGAAATCGGCCCGCGCTCAACGACGAACCCGATAGGCCGAACACAAGGGGCCGGCTTGGTCCGGGCCTCGCCGGGGCGTTCAGCGGATCGGGCTTCCGCTAAAGTTTGCGGACTTCCCTCGTTTCGCCTTGGCGTTGGGGTCGGGGGTCTTGTCCGTTCCCTCGGCCTTCGCCTTGGCCCAGGCGTCGCTCTGGGACTGGGTCGCCTGGACGGCCGTCTCGGAGGTCGTCCCGTCCGCCATTCCACTGCCGCAGCCCGCCAGGAAAGCCAGGACGAATGTCGCCCCCGCAAAGCGAGCCGCCGCGGTCGTCAATAGGTGCATGATAGGCCGTTCCTTTGCGTCTTGAGAAGAATTCCCCAGCGCGGTCCAAGTGAGTCGACGTCACGCGAATTCGCGGTCGCCGACCACGCAACGCGGCCCTCAGGCCGGATTTCAAGAAGTCGCTCGCCGCCGCGAGGGCTGCCGCCGTGGATCGATCAAGCGTCGACGGGGCGCAGTTGGCGCGAGAAGCTCAATCGCACGCACGCACGCGTCCGTTTGTGGTTGGCGCGTATCCAGCTTGAGATCTCACGGAGTCCTATTGAATTGATACCCCCCCGGGCCAGTCGGGTCAATGAAGATTCACGGAATTATTATGAGTTTCCTTTCGGTCTCGAAACGATATTCCTAGGACTGAATCAGTCGCGCATCCGAGCGCGAATTAGATCCTCAACTTCGCTGTAAATCGTGAATTACGACTTTTGAGACGGGAGTCGTGGCGGGCTCGAGAGCGGTGGGGCGATTCGAATTCGATCGGCGACGGAGCGTCGTTTGATCGTCTTTACTGACGGTTCAGCGAATCGATGACGGGGCTGGCCCCCTGGACCTTGCGGCGGTAGGCGCCGGGGGAGTCGCCGATCTCCTTCTTGAACAGCACGCACATGTGCTCTTGATGACGAAACCCGGCCAGGGAGCTGATCTTGGCCAGGGTGAGATCGGTGTCGACGAGGAGCTGCTTGACGCGTTTCAGGCGGGTCTGGCGGATCAGAGCCTGGGGGGAGTGGCCGAGGTACTTGCGGAACCGCCGCTCCAGGATGCTTCGAGAGATCGGCACGTCGTCGAGGATGTCCTCGACCTTCGCGCCTCGGCAGGCGTTCTCGCGGATGTAGCGGACCGCGGCGGCGATCTCCGGGTCGTCGATCGCCAGCACGTCCGTCGATTGGCGGGTGACGACCGCGATCGGCGCGATCTCGAGATGCGATTCGAGCTCGCCCCCGCCGGACATCAATCGATCGAGGAGCTCGGCCGCACGGTAGCCGACCATCTCCGCGTTGGGGACGACGCTCGACAGAGGGGGCTCGCAGAGTTCGCAAAGCTCTTCCTCGTCGTCCACGCCGATCACGGCGATCTCCTCCGGCACGGCGAGATCGAGCCGACTACAGGCGTCGAGAACGTGCTGCCCGCGGTAGTCGTTGCAGGCCATGATCCCCGCCGGCTTGGGGAGAGCGCGGAGCCAGGCCATGATTTGCTGCTGCTCCAGCTCCCAGGGGTGGACGTCGCGCCCGAACCAGGGGGACTCGTACGTCTGACACGCCCACCCCTTGCGGCCGACCGCCTCGACGAACCCTTCGCGACGCCGGTCGGACCACTTCTCCTGAGCAAACCCGCAGAAGCCGAAGTTTTGAAACCCGCGCTCAAGCAGGTGCTCGGCGCCGAGCTCGGCGATGGCGCCGTCGTCGGACCACACTTGATGGAGCGCGAAGGTCTCATGACGATCGGTCAGGTCGATCAGCGGAATCTTCAACCGGAGCGCGTCCTCGACCATCGACCTGGTCGAGATCCGCGAGATGATCCCGTCGCCGTCCCAACTCTTGATCCAGGGGGGTGGCTCGCCCGAGAGGTCGCGCTGCTCCAGGAAGATCGACCACGATTGATGAGTGTGCGCATACCGCCTGATGCCCCGCAGGATTCGGCGGCCGTAGGAAGTCGACGTCTCGATGATCAATGCGACGCGGGATCGTTTGGCCATGTCGATTTGGGGGGCAGCGAGCCTTGGGTGCAACGAGCGCGGCGGAAACCGCTCGGCGGAAGACCGACGCCTATTCTCGAATGAGTCGATCCCCCAATGCAAGCGGCTGCATCTTTCTTGAGCACGATGCGGCCGACTTCGACGGGTTTTTTCAACTCCCGTCACCATCCGGCTCGCCCCGAGTACGATTTTAGAGACGTGATCGCCTGCGCGGAGCGACACGTCGACGTCGAACCGTTTCCTTCGTCGCCCTCACCTCGCCAGGGCCTGAGAGGACCCAAACCAACATCGGTTCAGCGGTCACGGCCCAACGGCCGTCCGCCTCGCCAGACACCGAAGAAATTCATTGCCCCGCCCCCCAGTCGGGCCGACTGGAGGGTCCAAACGACCAAAAGAATGAGACGGCTCGGGTTTTGCTTCGCCGGGAATTCGGCTGAAGCGTCGTGGACCGGAAACCCTTCAACGACCCACCGGCGGAGCCTCCTCGAATCGCGCCGAACTTGTTCATCGTCAACGCTTTCCCTCGGTTGGACCGATTCCGGGTCCGACGGGGCGTCGGGCGTCCCGCCGGACGGCCCGGAACCGGCCGAAATGCGTCGGCCGTGGATCGGCGCTTTCGAGTGGACTTGAGATTGCGGGGCTCGATGACTAAAGATGCATCAGCCGCACTGTCCCCCTTTCCGCACCTGATGGTACATCAAGCATGATTCGACCCGAACCCAGCGACGGCCTACCGACGGCGTGCGAAACCGAGACGACCAGCGACTACGACGCGATCCTGATCGTCGGCTTCGGCGGCCCCGAAAAACCTGAAGACGTGATGCCGTTCCTCGAGAACGTGACGCGCGGCCGCAACATCCCGCGCGAGCGGTTGGAGGTGGTGGCCGAACACTATCATCACTTCGGCGGCGTCAGTCCGATCAACGCTCAGGTCCGAACGCTGATCGACGCGCTTGGCCCCGAGCTGCGCCGACACGGGGTCACGCTGCCCGTGTACTGGGGCAATCGCAACTGGCACCCCATGCTGCCCGACACCCTGCGCGAGATGACGGGGGCGGGGGTGAAAAAGGCGCTGGCGATCGTGCTGGCCGCGTACAGCTCGTACTCGAGCTGCCGCCAGTATCGCGAGGACGTCGGCCGCGCCCGCGAGGCGGTCGGCCCCTCGGCCCCGGAGGTCGCCAGGACGCGGGTCTTCTTCAACCACCCCGCGTTCATCACCGCCAACGCCGACCGGCTCCGCGAGGCGCTCGCCAAGGTGCCGGCCGAGGATCGCGGCCAGGTCGCGATCGGCTTCACCGCGCACAGCATCCCGGCGGCGATGGCCGCCAACTCGCTCTACGAGGACCAGCTCCGCGAGACCTGCCGCCTGATCGCCGCCGAATTGAACATCGACGATCGGCGGTGGTCGCTCGTCTACCAGAGCCGAAGCGGCCGGCCCGGCGATCTCTGGCTGGAGCCCGACGTTCTCGACTATCTCCGCGACCTCCGCGAGCAAGGAGGCCGCGAGGTGATCCTCCATCCGGTCGGCTTCCTCTCGGACCATCTGGAGGTGCTTTACGACCTCGACGAGGAAGCCCGGCTGCTCTGCGAGCGGATCGGCCTGAACATGGTGCGGTCGAGCACCGTGGGAACCCACCGCGGGTTCGTTCGAATGCTCTGCGACCTGGTCTGCGAACGCCTCCAGGGGGCGACCGAGGACGAGAAACGCGCGATCGGCCGGTTCGGTCCCAGCCACGACGTCTGCCCGCAGGATTGCTGCCTGCCGCCGGCGCGTCCCCAACGCCTCGCTCACGCCCAGAACTGAGCCTCGCCCCAGGCAGCGGGGTCGCCCCGCTCCAAGCCCCCCTCTGGGCGGTCCCTCGGCGCCCGACCCATCATCAAGCTGGACGACCTGGCGGCTGGACCACCCTCCGCCAGGTCGAGTTCGGCTTCCCAACCCCGGGCTCCGCCCCGACGACGCCGAGGAGATGTTCGCCCGCATCCATGCGCGACGGCGGGCGGCCGACTCCGGCGCGTGGGCGGTGGGGTCCGGTCGTCGCGGCATCGGAATCGGGCTGGCCTAGCCATCCCCGCGCGTCCAAACGTATCATGGACCGTTCGGCCTGGTAGGGGGTATTTCCTTTCGCCGGGTTAAGTCGCTTTTCTAGACGAGTCGCGCCGCCGGGCGTGAGTCGAGGTGAACGAGCGGGTCGAGGAGAGCACGTCCATGTCGTCGCGTCGGATTTTGTTGGTCGAAGACAGCTCCACGATGCGCCGGATGCTGGGGATGATGCTCAAAGAGGAAGGGTACGACGTCCGCACGGCCGTCGACGGCGCCGACGGGCTCGTGAAGGCCAAGGAAGACCCGCGCCCCGAACTGATCCTGACCGACTACGAGATGCCCGAGCTGGACGGCCCCGGGTTCTGTCGGGGGATCAAGGCCGACAAGGACCTGCGGTCGATCCCGGTGCTGATGCTGACGACGCTCGGCGAGACCCACAACAAGATCACCGGGCTGGAAGCGGGCGCCGACGACTACATCCAGAAGCCCAAGAGCCCCGACGACATCCAGGAGATGTTCGCCCGCATCCGCGCGCAGTTGCGGATGGCCGACCTCAACTCCGAGGCGGTCGAGCGGAACCGGATGCTCGAAGCCGCCCACAAGAAGCTGACGTTCGAGCTTGAGCTGGCGCGGAAGGTCCAGTTCGCGCTGATGCCTCGGCCTCCCAAGCCCCGGGGGGTGCTCCAGGTGGCCGTCCGGTACACGCCGGCCAACCAACTCGGCGGCGACGTCTACGACTTCTATCGGCTGGACAACAACCGCCTGGGCATCCTGGTCGCCGACGTGTCGGGCCACGGGGTCAACTCGGCCATGCTCTCGGGGATGGTCAAGGCGCTCGCCGCGGGCCTCTCGATCGCCGTGTTGGAGCCGGGCGAGCTGCTGGCGGGCCTCGACGTGGCCGGCGAGCAGTATTTCCCCGAGGGCTACTTCTGCACGGGGTTCTACCTGATCGCCGACGAGGAGACCGGGCTGGTTCGGTACGCCGGCGTGGGCCACCCGCCGGCGATGGTCATCGGCCCCAACGGCCCGCGTTTGCTTCAATCGAATCCGGGGATGCTGGGGA
>CALCIC010000476.1 GCA_937907405.1 uncultured Isosphaeraceae bacterium
GAGGCGGCGGAGGGAGGACGACTCAAGGTCTGCGGCCTGACCCGACAGCTCGCGGAGGTCTTCCAGATCATCGGCATGGGCCGGCGGATCCACCTGTGCGACGACGAGCAAACGGCGATCGACGGCCCCTGGCCCGCCGTTCCCGGCCCGCGCGCCTTGCCCATCGACATCCTCGAAGCGCTTGTGCAGGCGTCGGCCCTGCCCCCGATCCGGGGAGGCGCGCCCGTCGAGAGCGCCAGACCCCAGGTTCCGCCGGCGTCGAAGCCGAGCGAGCCGAAGTCGTTGGCGGGCAAGGTCTGGCTGGGGGTCAAGTACGGCGACTCAAAGGGAGAGCGGCGGATGATCCCCGTGACCGGCGGCACGTTCATGGTCGGTCGTGATCAGGACTGTCGTCTGCGACTCGCGTCGGCCCACGTCAGCAAGCGGCACGCGGCCGTCGAGGTCCGCGGCGGCCGGGTCTTCCTCCGCGACCTGGGCAGCACCAACGGCACCATGCTCAACGGCGAACCACTCCGCAACGCCGAGGCCGAACTTCACTCGGAAGACAAGATCCGGATCGGCTCGATCCGCTGCAAGATCTGGATCGGCCTGACCCGCGCCGAGATGGAATGCATCGGCGCCCTCGCGCCCGCTTCAAGCCCCGTCGATCCGCCGACGCCGGAACCCGCCGCTCCCGCCGATCCGTTCCCGACCGAACACCTGGCGGCTTTCGAACCCGATCCCGCGCCCGCGAAGGCGACGCCCGACGTCGGCCCCGGCGCCGACCATCCCATCGACGACGACGCCGACGCCGCCGTCAGGATCAAGTGCGAGGTCATCCAGGACGTGCTCGTGGTCACCCCGATCGTGACCGACCTCGACGGCGAAGAGGCCAACGAGGCGCTCCGGCTCAAGCTTCACGAGCTGTCCGAGCAGCCCCTGCCGCGCCGGGTCGTCGTCGACCTGGAGTTCGTCGGCAGGCTCACGCGACAGACGATCGGCGTCTTGCTGGCGCATCACCTCCGCCTCGACCGCGTGGGGGGCGGCCTCCGAATCTGCGAGGCCCACCCCCGGATCATGGCCCTGCTCGACCAGGTGCGGCTGACCATGATGGTCGACTGCTTCCCCAGCCTCGACGAGGCCGTCCTCGCCGCCTGGACGGCCCACGCCTCGACCGGCGGTTCTTAAAGCTGAACGCATTCCACTCCGCCGCCGCCGAATTTCCACTTCGCCGTGGATGAATCGCGCGCCGCCGGCCTATGATTCATCATGGGCGCTTCACGGCCTTCGTGCGGATTTTCATGCATCAACCGTACCGGCCGTCGTGTTATGCTCACGACTAGAATCGTTTCCGACGCGGGGAGCGAGCCGGGCCGAGAGCGACGGTCGCGATCCAGGCCGGTCACGTCACGCGCTGGACCACCGCGGCGATCAAGGTCCAGCTTCCGATTCATCTCCCGGAGTTTCACCCGATGGCGACGAAGACCCCTCATGCCACGCCGGACGAGCCGAATCGCCCCGCGGCGGCTCGACCCAAGGCCAAAATCACTCCGAAACCCAAGGCCGACGCCGAGGCGGCCGACTCGAAATCGGCTCCCGCGCGGTCCAAGGGCGTCTCTGCCAGGCCGACCGCGAAAGCCAAGCCGAAAGCCGCGCCGGCCTCGAAGACGGCGGAGCCGGACGCCGCCGCGAAATCGAAGCCGAAGCCCGCCAAGACGGCCTCCGGCGCGCCGAAGCCCCGCAAGGCCGCGGCCCCGAAGCCGGCGGAATCCAAGGCCGTTCCGTCGCCCGAACCGGCCAGGTCCCGTTCCCGAACCAGGTCGACCGCGAAGGCCGCCGCGCCTTCCGAAGCGACCGCGTTTGAGAACCACGTCGTGAAGACGCTGTTCGATTCGCTCGAAGCCCACGTCGCGGCCAACGAGTTGGGCCACGTCGTCGGCCCCAAGCAGTTCGATCTCGGCCGGGAGGAGTCGACCGGACGTCTCCCCGACATCGCGTTCGTGTCGTTCGAACGCTGGGCCCAGTACCGCCGCGTGCCGACCCACGACCGCTGGCACGTCGCGCCCGACCTTCTCGTGCGGATCGTCCGCAAGGGGGAGCAGGCCGAGGATTTCACGATCCTGCTCGGCGCCTGCTTCGAGGCCGGCGTCCGCCGCGTCTGGATGCTGTTCCCCGACGCGGGCGAGGCCCGCGTCTACGAATCGGCGGACGACGTCCACACCGTCGCCGGCGACCAATCGATCGAAGGGGGCGACGTCGTGCCGGGGTTCGAGCATTCGCTCGTCCTGTTGTACCGCGAGCCCAGAGACCTGAGCTGACGCGGTCGGCCGTTGGTCGACGACGGGCGAGGCCGAAACAAAAAAAGGGAGCCGACGAATCGGCTCCCTTTTCTCGCCTTGAAGCGGCGTATCGATCAGGATCGATCAATACATGTCTTCGTAGCCGCCGGAGCCGCCGGCCTTCTTCTCGTCGCCGGCGGGGGCGTCGGCGATGAGGGCGTCGGAGGTCAGCAGCAGGGTGCTGACGCTGGCGGCGTGCTGGAGGGCCGAGCGGGTGACCTTGGTCGGGTCGATGATGCCGGCCTTCACCAGGTCGGTGTACTCGTCCTTGAGCGCGTCGTAGCCGAAGTTGGCCTTGCCGTCGCGGACCTTGGCGACGACCACGCCGCCGTCCTGCCCGGCGTTCTCGGCGATCTGCGTCAGCGGCGCCGCGCAGGCGCGGACGATGATGCCGAAGCCGACCTCTTCGTCGTGGGTCAGGCCGGTGGGCTTGACGGTCGTCGAGGCGCGAAGCAGCGCGACGCCGCCGCCGGGGAGGATGCCTTCCTCAAGCGCGGCGCGGGTGGCGTGCAGGGCGTCCTCGACGCGGGCCTTCTTCTCCTTCATCTCGCTCTCGGTGGCCGCGCCGACGTTGATCTTGGCGACGCCGCCGGCGAGCTTGGCGAGCCGCTCTTCGAGCTTCTCGCGGTCGTAGTCGCTCTTGGTGTCGGCGATCTCGCGGCGGATGGCCTCGATCCGGCCCTTGATCGCCTCGTGGCTGCCGGCGCCTTCGATGATCGTCGTGTTGTCCTTGTCGATCTCGATCTTCTTGGCCTGCCCGAGGTCTTCCAGGCCGACGTTCTCAAGCTCGATGCCCAGCGCCTCGAAGATCGGCTTGCCGCCGGTCAGGACGGCGATGTCCTCGAGCATGGCCTTGCGACGGTCGCCGTAGCCGGGCGCCTTGACGGCCGCGCACCGGAACGTGCCGCGCAGCTTGTTGATGACCAGGGTCGCCAGCGCCTCGCCCTCAAGGTCCTCGGCGATGATCAAGAGCGGCTTGCCCGTCTGGGCGACCTTCTCAAGCACCGGGACCAGGTCCTTGACCGACGAGATCTTCTTCTCGTGGATCAGGACGTAGGCGTCTTCGAGCACGGCCTGCATCGTGCCGGGGTTGGTCACGAAGTAGGGGCTCAGGTAGCCGCGGTCGAACTGCATGCCCTCGACCCATTCGACCTCGGTCTTGAGGGTCTTGCCTTCCTCGACCGTGATCACGCCGTCCTTGCCGACCTTCTCGGTGGCCTCGGCGATCATCGTGCCGACTTCGGTGTCGAAGTTGGACGCGACGGTGGCGACCTGCTCGGTCTCCTTCTTGTTGCTGATCTTGGTCGACAGCTTGTGGAGCTGCTCGACGATGTCGGAGACGGCCTTGTCCATCCCGCGCTTCATCAGCATCGGGTTGACGCCGGCGACCACCGCCTTGAGCCCTTCATTATAGATGGCCTCGGCCATCACGGTCGCCGTGGTCGTGCCGTCGCCGGCGACGTCGGAGGTCTTGCTGGCGACCTCCTTGACCA
>CALCIC010000477.1 GCA_937907405.1 uncultured Isosphaeraceae bacterium
CCGGGGGGAGAAGGGATGCGCACGCCAGCCCGTGCGTAGAGCGCAACATCAAAACGCGCGAGCGAGGGTTCGCCTGGGGAAGCCCCCGGGGTGAGCGTCTCGAAAGTGGGTGGGAAATCTCGTCCAGCAGAGGCGGTTGATGGGTAGCCTCGGATCACCGTTTTTCCCGCTCCGGGGGGGGCCGCCTGTCGGTCGAGCATCCGCCGTCGTGGCTCGGGCGTCCCGCCCGAGCGGCTTGCCGCGTTCGTCCTGTGGATGCTCGGGCGGGACGCCCGAGCCACGAAACCTCGAGCACGAGCAAGAGGAGTGGGACGCCCCCCCTTGCCGCCTGACCGTCCACCCACTTATAAGACGCTTACCCAAGCCCCCGGGGCTCATTGCAGCCCACGCACGGTGATCCCTCGCTCGCGCTTCGGGCTGACGTTTCCAACCCCGTTTCGCCGACAGGAGTTCCTCAATCAAGAAGTGTCGGGTCGTCAGCCCCCCGGGAGAAGGGATGCTCGCATCCGCCTCTGCAAAACAGCGCAACATCAAAACGCGCCAGCGAGGGGATCGCCGGGGGAGCCTCGCGTGGGACCGTCGCCGAAAACAAGCGTGGCAAACGTGTGGTAAACTCAGCATGGGATGCTCCGCGCCTCGATCGAGCGGTCCCGCGCTCCTTCTCAATTCGATTGCGGTGACAGGCCGGACGCTGTTCCGGCCGGCCTTCCAAAAAACGCGCGATCGAAGCCGATCTCACACGCTCGGCCGTGACTCGCGCTCGGGCTTCCGTCCGCAAGAAAGCGCGCGATCAAACCCAAATCGCCAGCGCCGATCGGACCTCGGATCGACGGGACGTCAATCTCGGACGCAGTTCCAGACCCAACAAAAGGCGCGAACGAAGCCAACGCGTGAATCTCTCACAAATCATGATGCCTTCATGGTTTACAGCTTGGGAAACGGGCTTCGCCGAGGCGCGGACGAACCCAATTCCAGGTCGGGCGGATCAAGGCCCTATTCGGGTCGAGAGGGCGGATCGTCGGGCGTCGAGACCAGGCATTCGAACGCCCAATCGGTCGCTCCCGGCCCGTTGGCGATCAGAAGTCGGTTCAATCCCGCGACCAGCGGAACGACCAGAAAATCGCGGGACGAAGGATCGGCGTCGATTGGAGCGCCGTTGACGAACAGAGCGGATGCGCCGGTCGAGCGGATCAGGACGAACGCGCGGCGCGCCTCGGTCGACGTCAATTCGGCGTACGCCGCGGCGGCGCGGGGCGCGGGTCGCGCGGGTGAGTTCAGTTGAACCGATTCACCCATCAAGGGAAGTAAATCCACGCGTCCAGATTCTTCCGGAGAATGGAGCAGCTTCCAGCCGACCGGTTTTCCGGCCGCTCCGGGGAAAGTCCGGGCCGCGTCGATCGAGCCGTCGCGGGCCGTCAAGCCGGCGGCGGCGCTGGGCAGCGGGCCGATCACCCGCCAGTCGCGGATCGGCTCGAACCGGGCGAGGACGCGGTCGAGGGCGAGCGCGGCGGCCGGCGTCCGTTCCGCCTTCCGGGCCTGTCGGATCGCCGGTTCGACCTGGTCGCGGATCGCCGAAAGGGCGCGGACGCCGCCCCGGTTCAGCGATGGGTCGGAGTCGTCGAGGGCCTTCAGGTAGACGGCCAGGGCGCGGGGGTCGGGCAAGGCGCAGAGCGCGTGGACCACGGCGGCCCGGTCCTCGCCCTGAGCGTCCTCCGCCCTGTCGATGAGCTTCGGGACCGCCTCCTGGAGCTTGAGCGGGCCGGCGGCCAGAAGCGCGGCGCGGCGGACGTCGGCGTCGGGGTCGTCGAGTCGGGCCAGGACGACTTCCTTGACCTCGGGGGGCAACGGCCGCGAGGGGTTGAAGCTCATGACCGCCGCGGCGCGGACCATCGCCGACTTGTTCTCCAGGAACCCGGCCAGGTCGTTCGGCGGCAGGAACCCGTCTCGGGCCAGGGGCGGCAACGCCCGAGCCACCAGGGCCTCCGGCGCGTTCTCGTCGTACAGGACGGTCAGCCGGGCCCGCACCACGTCGCGGCCTCGGAGCTTGTTGAGCGAGTCCAGGGCCGACGCCCGAACCGCCTCGTCCCGCTTGGGGTCGACGACGACCGGCAGCAACAGTCGGGTCGACGTCGCGTCGTTGAGGGCGCCCAGCGCGTCGGCAAGGGCGGCCTGGTTGTCGGCGTCGGGCTCGGCCGGAAACGCCTCGCGGACCAGGCCGGCCGCCGGGGCGCCCACCGACTGAAGCCCGAGAATCGCCTGATACCGGACGGAAGCGTCGGCGTCCCTGATCCCGACCGTCAGCCCGCGCATCACGACGGCCCTCCCCTCGGTCGTCCAGGGCTCGGTCTTCCTGGGGAAGCCGGCCGCCAGCGGATCAGGACCGAACCACGCCCCCGACCACTCAGGGTAACGGCGGTACTGACCCACCAGGCAGGTGATCATCCGCCCCCGGACGACCGGCTCGGGCGTCTTCGCCAGGGCGTCGACGAGGGCCGAGAGGATCGGGATCGACCACGACTCGTCGGCCAGCAGCAACGCCGGCTCACGCCTCCGCAGATCGAGGAACGCATCGACGATCGCCTTCTGGTCGTCGCAGTCGACCGCCAGGAGGGCCTGGCGGATCGACCAGGCGGCGAACGGATCGGCGTCGCCCAACGCCGCCAGCAGCGCCGGCGAGGCGGCGCGGTCGCCGATCCGGCCGAGGGCGACGGCCGCCTCGCGACGGACGGCCGGATCGCGGTCGTGAACCAATCGAGCCAGCGCCTCCCCGGCCTCGCGATCGCGTCGGAGCCCGCTGCTCCGCGCGGCCTGAAGTCGGATCGCCGGCGACGCATCAAGCAAAACCGATCGAATCATCCCCCGCGACTCGACCGTTCCGATCCGATCGAGGGCCCAAAGCGCGTGAATCCGTCCCACGGTCGGCTCGGCCTGCCGCAACCGCGTCGAGAGCCGGACGACGGCGGCTTCCCCTTCGTCGACCAGGCCGTCCTCGGCGGCGAGCCGAACCGAGAGCGCGGGATGGTCGAGGGCCTTGATCCGATCGGCCTCGCGGGACGGGATCGGCCTCCGCCCCGGGCCTTCATAGGACAACCGGTAGAGGCGTCCGCCCCCCCCCTGATCGACCAGCCAGAAGCCCGCGGCGTCGGCATGGGTCGCCAGGGAATAGGGACGGAAGTCGGCGGCGCCGCCCCTGGCGACCAGGGGGGTCCGCCTGGAGAGGGTGAACGAGCCGCCGGCCTTGCGGATTTCGAGCCGATCGACGGTCTGAGCCTGGGGATCGCAGAGGATCAGGTCGCCGTCATAGGCTTCTGGAAGCCCGCCCTCGTTGTAACAGACCCCCTGCCCCGCCCGACCTTCGCCGAGCTTGGAGACCACCGGCAGCGTCCGAAACGCCGCGTTGAGGAACTGGTAGGGATAACCATATCTGCCGGAGACGATATGATGAACCAGGCTCTTGGCCCACCGCTTGCGAACGTCCCCCCCGCCGAAGCTGAAGACGTCGTCCCCCGCCGAGAGCATCAGGGCCGTCGTCTGGCCGTCGCCGGTCGTGACGACCTCCAGGCCGGACCCGTCGGGGCGGACCCGGACGACGCCCCCGGACGACGCTCGAATCGTCGCGCCGTCCCTGCCGATCCCTCGGGGGACGCCCCGGTCTCCCACCGCGAGATACAGGTAGCCGTCGACGCCCCGGCGGATTCCGCCGCCGGAATGGTCGTCGATCGCCTCACCGGCGGGCGAGGCGCCCAGCCCCGAAACCAGATCGACGCGGTGCTCGGCCCGTCCGTCGCCGTCGTCGTCGCGGAACGCCGAGACGAACGGCGGATGGACCACGTAGAGGGTCTCGCCGATCCATTCCAGGCCGTTCACGCTCTCAAGGCGTTCGACGTAAGTCCGCCAGACGCCCTGGCGAAGCGCCACGACCGACGCGCCGGGCTCGGTGGTCGCGGGGACGGGGTTGCGGCCGAGAAAGACCGCGCCCTCCGGCCCGGTCGCGACGGCCGTCGGCAGGCCGATTCCGGGCGGAAGCGGGACGGGCTCGATCTTCCACCCTTCCACGGCCGTCGGTCGGTCGGAATCGGGAACGGCGTCGGCCGCCGCCGATGCGGCGCTGGTCGCGAGCACGGCGGGGACGGCCGCGAACCACAGGCAGGCAAGTCGGACGGGAATTCGCATCGGGATCGTCCCTCCATGGGTTCGGCGACGGACGGTCGGGCGGCCGGACTCTGAGTGCTCTGGTCAGGGAACGCCTCGTCGGCCACAATAGTGGCTTGGGGCCGCCACGGGATCGTACCGTCTTTGCGGTTCCGCCTCAATCTAAACCGGTTCGGGCTCGCTTCTGGAAGCGTCTCCAGGGGGGCTCCCGGAACTCGCTCGGTGAGGAGTTCTTCTCGTGTCTTCGAGTCCCGCGATCAACCCGTCCCGTTCTCAAGGCTCTGAACTCGCCCCGAA
>CALCIC010000478.1 GCA_937907405.1 uncultured Isosphaeraceae bacterium
AACAACCGCGCCAGCGGGTGCATGTAGAGAAGACCGTTGGTCGTCGGTCCCTTCGTCGCCTCGTACGGAATCCCCGCGCGTTGGCAATACACGATCAGGCCCAGCGCCGCCAGCAGGCAGCCGGCCAGCTTCACGGGCCAATTGCGGTCGAGCCGCCAAAGCAGGAGGGGAAACGCCAGGTAGAAGCCGAACTCCGTGGCGACGCTCCATGAAGGAATGTTGATCGCAAGATAATACGATTGCACCGGGACCCAGGAATGAACCAGACCGAGGCTCGCCAGATTGGACAGGGCTCGGCCGTTCCGCCAAAAGACCGACAGGCCCGTCCCGTTGGCCAGGAAGGCCAAGGCCATGAGTCCGAGGGCGAAGACGTGGCACGGCCAAATCCGCGCGATCCGCGCCCACATGAACCGCCTGAACGCCGAGCGGGATTCCAGCCGGGGGTAGACGTAGGTCAGAATGAAGCCGGAGAGCACGAAGAAGAAGCTTACCCCGAGATAGAGAGGCAAGCGGCCGCCGCGGGTCATGTCGGCCGGCAGCCCATAATGGCCGCCGCAGTGCAGGGCGATGATCGACGCGGCCGCGATGAACCGCAATGAAGTGAGCGCATGAAGCCGACGAGCGGTCTTCGTTCCCATGGAAATCCCTTTCCGGAACCTTGGAAGTCGACTACGCAACGAGCGCGCCCCGCGCCTGGTTTTCAGCGAGGGGTCGAGTCGGAATCGACACCGTCTTCCTGAGGGTGCCGCCTGTCAGCGCAACCCGAGCCGATCGTCCCGTCCCCCTCCCGAACCGCTTGGTTTCGGGGGTTCGATCCGGCGACGATTCGGACGCGGATCGCCATGATTGCGCCGTTCACATTGCTGATCGGTAATCAGCGCGCGCATTAATCAGACGCATCCGTTTGGATTACGGACGCCCAGTTTTGCAATCGGCATAACCGGCGAAGTCGGCGCATTGAGATGATCACCGGCGCCGTCTCGCTCTGCTTTTGGGTTGCATGCGGATCTGTGCTCGCGCCGGGAGAACGAGCCTGGCGGATCATTCCGCGCGGATCATTCCGCGGCCCGCCTGCGACCAAGCCGGTAAGCCGCGATAGCAGGCGTTCCGCGCCGGCGCGGCCCCGGGGCTTCGGGGGGAGGAGAGCGCGGGAGGAGAGTAGATCGTGAGGAATGGGACGATCAGCGAAGAGTCGACGAGTCGGCTTGAGCCATCATTGCACGAACCATTCGGCTTTGCGTCAGTTCTTCTGGCGGAGTCGCGCGCCCCGGTCGCATTCGGTCAACGAATGCGAGGCTCGAACAAATCGGTCTGCTCGGCGATCATCCTGGGGTCGACCGTGGGGATCAGCTCGTCGGTCCAGTACGCCAGGGGGAACAGGTTTCGCTCGACGCACTCGAAGATCAGGACGTCGGGCTTGAAGTTCCATACGGTGCGCTTGAAGACGCGCCGGTCACGGATGAATACGGTCGTCTGGAAGAGTTCGGCGAAGCTGGGGATGAGCGGTTTGAAGAACGAATCGTGATAGATGAGGGCCTTGGGAAGCCGCCAGTCGTCGACCTTGTAGGAGAGGGGAGGGTGCTCCCAGGTCGGGATCGGAGTCGGATCGCCGAAGAACGGGATTTCGCTGCTTCGGGGAGACTTGACGCCGTGATAGTACGCGTACTCGTGAAGATGCGATTCGAGGTGAAGCAAGCCGGAGAGATCGCCGGCGAGTCGGTCGGGCGCCCGGACGTAATCGTCGTCGGTCAATGTCTTGATCGATGGGAAACGATCGTGCAGCCAGCGTTGGACCTCGTCGAACCCCAGCCGCGCGCCCTCGTAGTTCCAGTGCGAGTCGCGAACGTAGTAGAGCGGCCGCCGGCTCTTCTTCGCCTGCTGGAGCACCGGCCGCAGGTCGATGAATTCAAGGTCCCCCTTGGCTTGCAGGTACTCGACCAGCTCGTCGGCGAACGAGGGGCGGTCGAGCCGGGTGATCCCCGGCGGCATGTCTTCCGGATAGATGGTCGCCTTGTCGGGCGCGATGACGAAGAGGAACTTCGCGCCCATTTCGTCGGCCCAATTCTTCCGCTTGAGGAGGAACTCGTGGGCGCCTCGGAGCCTGCGATCGGTCACGGGCAAGATCCGACGATAGTTGGCCACGTCATGACCGAAATCGTAGGGCCGGACGAACGCCTCCCCCGTGTAGAACAACGTCCCGTGCTTGCCGACGAGGACCTGCGAACTACTGGAGGTCTGAAACGCACGGTAGCGGAACAGCGAATTCAACGTGACAAGCTCGTCGCGCCCTTCGAATTGGTCTTCGAAGTACGACTTGAAGGCGGTCGCATACTCCGAGGGCGACGTCGCGAGCTGCCCGATCGGGGGACGAGGGGCGAGGATTCGCTTCTCGGCCGTTTCGCTCGGCTTGGTCGCGTCCGAATTCTCGAACAGCGCGAGCGCGGGATACGAGAGGATCGCAAAGAACCCCACGATCAGCAGGACGTCGGCCCGCCGATTC
>CALCIC010000479.1 GCA_937907405.1 uncultured Isosphaeraceae bacterium
CCCGCTCGGCCGTCGAAATCGGCGCGGCCGAGTTGGTCGCCCCGCTCGACCGGATCGCCGCGGCGATCGTCGAGCGGATTCCCGACCCTCGCGCCGCTAAGGCGCAGACGCCGGCCCCCCCGCGCTGAAACAATACAGGTCCGGACGTCGACGTCGATTCTGAAGGGACCGGCCGCATTCTTCCCCGCCGCGTTCCTGTATGGAGCCCCAGCATGAGCAGCGACCCTCACCTCGCGGAGCACAAGGCGACCGTCCTCCTGATCGACGATCAGCCGATGATCGGCGAGGCCGTGCGGCGGATGCTGGCCGGCGAGGCGGACGTCGAGTTCCACGCCTGCCGCGACGCCACCAAGGCCCTCGACGAGGCGATCCGCATCAAGCCCACCGTGATCCTTCAAGACCTGGTCATGCCCGACATCGACGGCCTGACCCTGGTGAAGGCGTTCCGGGCCCACGAGGCGACTCGCGAAGTCCCGATGATCGTCCTCTCCACCAAGGAGGAACCGGCCGTCAAGGCCGAGGCCTTCGCGCTGGGGGCCAACGACTACGTGGTCAAGCTTCCCGACCGGCTCGAGTTGCTGGCCCGGATTCGATACCACTCCAAGGGCTACATCGCCGGACTCCAACGCAACGAGGCGTACAAGGCCCTGCAAGAGAGCCAGGAGCGGCTCGCCGCCGAGGTCAAGCAGGCCGCGCGGTACGTCCAGTCGCTCCTGCCCGAGAAGCTCAAGAAGGGGGAGATCCGGACCGACTGGCGGTTCGTCCCCTCGGCCGAGCTCGGCGGCGACTCGTTCGGCTACCACTGGCTCGACGACGACCACTTCGCCTTCTACCTGCTGGACGTCTCCGGCCACGGCGTCGGCGCGGCGTTGCTGTCGGTCTCGGCCATGAACGCCCTGCGGTCGCAGGCGCTTCCCAACACCGACTTCCGCAAGCCCAGCCAGGTCCTGTTCGCCCTCAACAACGCGTTCCAGATGGACCAGCAGAACGGCCTCTACTTCACGATCTGGTACGGCGTGCTCCACAAGCCCAGCCGGCGGATCGACTACTCGGGCGGCGGCCATCCGCCGGGCCTCTTGATCGCCGGCCCCTCGGCCGACCGGACGACGCTCCACGTCCTCGAATCGCAGGGCCCCATGATCGGAGCCATGACCGACCTGGAATACCCCTCGGCCAGTTGCCAGCTCCAGGAGTTCTCCAAGCTCTACATCGTCAGCGACGGCGCCTATGAGATCGAGAAGGCCGACGGGACCATGTGGCCCTTCTCCGACTTCCTGGAGTTCGTCGGCCGGGGGCCGTTCGACGACCCCGAAAACCCCAAGATGGACGCCCTCATCGCCCACGACCGCCGGCTCATGGGCCGGGACGAGTTCGACGACGACCTCTCGCTCGTCGAACTGACCTTCCTGCCCTGATCGAGACGAATTAATAAATCAAAGGATGAGCGCCTTGGTTAGGCGCTCATCCTTTGAATGGACGACTTTCGAAGTCCGTCGGACCTGAGCGGGGATTAGGCGAGTTCGCCGCCGCCGCCGTTGTCGGAGGTCTGGTTGAAGATCAAGGCGTGACGGCCGAAGACGTCGGCGTCCGAGAAGTAGTGGCCCGGCGACTTCCGGATCGCCGCCTGGCCGTTCAACACCTCGTAGCTCAGGTAGCTGACGACCGTCGACCGAAGGTCGCCGTAGGCGATCTTGGCCTCGTGCGGGGCGTAGTACTGCAGCGAGTTGGTGGCGTAGTCCGTCAACCCTTCCTGGCGGGCGTAGGGCAGACGGTTGAGCTGGCGGCCGACGTTCTGGCTCAGGCGGGTGTAGTCGGCGTCGGTCCCCTGCGAGCGGCCGAAGGTCTCGATCGACCTGTGGATGTTGACCAGCACGTTGTTGTACGTCCGGGTCGTGAGGATCGCCGATTTCGGCACGAAATTGGGCCCGACTCCCGGCACGTTCACCACGATCCCCGCGGCGCGGGCGCCGTTCATCACGAGCCGGGATTCAAGGCGGTCATCCACCGAGGGAACGAAGGAATGCTTCTTCTTCATGGGTGCGACTCCACGGAAGGTGAGATTTCGGCATCCAGTTGCGTGTGGATGCGACACATGCCCCGCCACGGTCGACCCGGGGCTCGCTCGCGACGATCCCCGAGGCGCTCCCGCGACGGTTCGGCGAAAATCCGCGCAACGCGAATTTCCCCCAGAACCGAGAGGATAACATGGGTAAAATGAAATGGAAAGCCCCGATAAATAAAAAGGGAGAATTGTGTCGCATGGGGTGTTTGGGGGAAGGGGCTCTCGGCGGGTGTCGAAGAATCGCTCATCATGGCTCGATGAGCGGCCGGCGACGTGGCAAGGCGAGGGCTGAGTTCCGGTGTCTCGCGGCGGTTTCCTTGTATAATGGGGCCCTGGGGCGGGGGAACCGTCCGCGTGATCTCGGCCGTTTCGGGGGAGTCGCCGCGTGATGGAATATTCGACCTGGTCGCGCCGCATCGCCGAGCTGGCGGGGGCCTCGGCGCGGCTTGAGGCGGAAGCCGAGGAGGCGGG
>CALCIC010000480.1 GCA_937907405.1 uncultured Isosphaeraceae bacterium
ACGAGATTACAAGGTGACTGGAGTTCAGACGTGTGCTCTTCCGATCTAGCTAAGGTGCATGGCCTGTGGCCTTTGCTCTATGATAGACGGCCCACCAATCAATCCCTGCTCCTGATCCGCTTTAAGAGCTGGCCTCGTTGGTTCGGGGCCGGCCCCTGGCTGTAGAACTCGATGAACGGGTCGCCGCCGTCGCGGTACGAAGAGCCGATCCGGAGACGCTCGCTGCCGTTCTGGTCGATGATGCGGATCGCCGGCCCGAAATCGGTGTGGGTCTCTAACAAGATCTGGGCCTGCCCCTGTATGCTGTCGATATTCAGGCCGCCTTGGATTCGGTCGTTGACTGCAGCCATCCCGACGACCAGGGTGAGGCAGACCCCGACGAATACGAAGGCGCCCCGCATGCGCCTATTCTGCTTCTGCAGCCGCTCATTCAGCCTCTCCAGCCGTTCGACGCGGTCCTCAATAGACATGCTTCATCTCCCATGCAGCGGCCCCGACGGTCGAGGCCTCGACTCCGTGAAACGTGTGTGAGACGCGGGTTCGACTATAGCGGCACCCCGGGCGAAAATCTATCGAAATAGCTCAATACATCATGAAAACCTGCAAACAGCTCCCAGGGGGGCAGGCTTTGTTCTTGGTTATTGAAGGGTGCTTTGAGCAGGGGCGATCTCGCAGGGCTTCAGAGCAGACGACTGAATCCCTCGTCGATCGGGTCGGTTACACTGGGGGCCGTTTCGCTGGATCGAACCCCCCTCGGGAGCCGCCCCATGACGTCGTTTCTCCCTCGCGCCGCCTTGTTGACGACCTGCCTGCTGCTGGGTTCCTGGAATACGTCGACCGCACAGACGCCGGAGGCGCCGGGGCTGATGCGGGCGACTCCCGAGATGCTGACCGCCCCCAGGACGTATCCGGCGGAGGGGTTCTCGGCGGAGGGGGTCGAGGCGGTGTTTTACGAGGGGATGCCGTGGAAGGGGAAGCCGACGCGCGTCTTCGCCTGGATCGGGGTTCCGAAGCTGGCGCCCGGTGAGAAGGCGCCGGGGATCGTCCTGGTCCACGGCGGCGGCGGGACGGCGTTCGACGGCTGGGTGCGGCTCTGGACGAGCCGGGGATACGCGGCGATCGCCATGGACACCTGCGGGACCGTGCCGAGGGGGTCGTACGGCAAGTGGGAGCGCCACGACGCGGGCGGGCCGCCGGGGAACGACTTCAAGACGTCGATGGCGCCGGCCGCCGACCAGTGGAACTACCACGCGGTCGCCGACGCCGTCCTGGCCCATTCGCTGCTGCGGTCGCGCCCGGAAGTCGATCCCGACCGGATCGGCCTCACGGGGATCTCGTGGGGGGGCTACCTCGCCTGCATCGTCTCGGGGCTCGACGACCGGCTCAAGTTCGTCGCCCCGGTCTACGGCTGCGGGTTCCTCGGCGAGAACTCGGTCTGGAAGCCCGAGATCGACAAGCTGGGCGAGAAGGGCCGGCGCTGGCTTGCGCTCTGGGACCCTTCGCATTACCTGCCGCTGGGCAAGGCGCCGAAGCTCTGGGTGACCGGCACCAACGATTTCGCCTACCCGCTCGACTCCCTCCAGAAGTCGACTCGCGCGGCCGGAGGCGCATCGACCCTTTGCGTCCGCCTTCGGATGCCCCACGGCCACGGCCCCGCCGGCGAGGGGCCCGAGGAGATCCACGCGTTCGCCGATGCGATCGTCAAGGGGGGCCACGCGCTTCCCGAAGTTTCCACGATCGTCCGAGACGGCCCGACGATCCGCGCCGCGTTCGCCGCTTCGAGCCCGGTCGCCGGCGCCCAACTTCTCTACACCAAGGCCGACGGCCCGTGGCCCGACCGGCTCTGGGAGACCGCCGAGGCGCGCGTCGATCAGACGACCAGGACCATCGACGCCCGGCTTCCGGCCGGCGCCACGACCTATTTCCTGAACCTCGTCGATCCCCAGGGCCTTGTCGTCAGCACGCAGCTTCGCAGGGTTGAGAAGGTCGACGAGTGAAGCGGGTCGAATGCCGAGACGATCCCGAAGGCGCGGTCCTCGGTATGGGGGTTGCCGATGGTACGGCCCAATGGCGAGACGTCTCCAGAAGTACCCGGCCGCGCGACCCGCTCATGCGGCCGGCTGTTCGTCGAAGCAACGGTCGCCCCGATGGTCGAGCCCGATCCCCTCTCGGGGGATCGCGGCTTGGGTCTGATCCTTGACCTCGAGATCGGTTATGCTTGATCCTCGATCGGTCGCGCGCCTTGGCGCGTCGTCGGCCGTCTCTCAATGGGACGAGGCGAAAGGATCAGAGCATGTCAGCGATCGGGATCGGCGTCCATCGGATCGCGGTGGTCGGTTGCGGCGTCATCGGCGCAAGCTGGGCGGCCCATTTCCTTGCGCGGGGGTTCGACGTCGTCGCGACCGACCCTGGAGGGGGCGCCGAGGACCGGCTCCACGGCGTCGTCGACGCCGCATGGCCGGCGCTCGAACGGATCGGACTGGCCGCCGGCGCTTCCAGAGAGCGGCTTCGGTTCGAGGACGATCTCGCCCGGTGCGTGAAGGACGCCGATTTCGTCCAGGAGAACGGGCCGGAACGCCTCGACGTGAAGCGCGATCTGATCGCGCGGATCGACGCCGCGGTCGGGGACCACGTCCTGATCGCCACCAGTACGTCGGGCATCCTGATCAGCGCGCTGCAAGACGCCGCGCGTCGTCCGGAACGGGTGCTGGTCGGCCATCCGTTCAATCCCCCGCACCTGGTCCCCCTGGTGGAAGTCGTCGGCGGCGCGCTGACCTCGCCCGAGGCGGTGGACCGCGCAATGGATTTTTACGCCGCGATCGGCAAGAAGCCGATCCGATTGCAGCGCGAGATGAAGGGCCACATCGCCAATCGGCTCCAGGCCGCGCTCTGGCGCGAGGCGTTCCATCTGATCGAGCAAGGGGTGGCGACGGTCGCCGACGTCGACGCGGCGATCGCGCACGGCCCCGGCCTGCGGTGGGCGTTGCTCGGCCCGTTCCTGAACCTGCACCTGTCCGGCGGCTCGGGGGGCATCGGCCACGCCATCGACCACCTCGGCCCCCCCATCGAGGACTGGTGGCGAGACCTCGGCCATCCCACCTTCTCCGACTCCCTTCGCGCGAAAGCCGTGGAGGGCGTCGCCGACGAACTGGACGACCGTTCCCTACCCGCCATGGTCCGCCAGCGCGACGACGTCTTGCTGACTCTGCTCGCCCTCAAGGCCGAGGCCGATCAACTCCCTTGATCAAGTGGAGACGAAGGGGATCGAACCCTCAACCTCCTGGTTGCAAACCAGAAAGCGGGGGGCGTCTCAAATCGTTTCGTTGATTAGGTTTAGGGTCGAGTTTCGGGTCGTCGGAGGCGTCCGGGAATCATCACCGTTTCCAGCGTTTACGATGCCTTGCGACCGTTGTTCTGCCATGGCAGAGTTTCATGCGTTGATAGAAGAAGCCCGCAGCGCCCTCCGAGCGTCCAGGTCACCAGGTGATGTGCTTGAGGCGGGGCAAGGAGGGCGGCGACGGCGGCGTCTTCGGTTCCGCCCCTTTGAGGTATTCCTCGATGTGTTCATCCAAGATTCGAATCGCCCCCTTCCTTCCAAGTCCGATCCTCACGCACCGCAACTTCCCCGCCGCCACCATCGCATAAACCGTGGAGACGGAGCACTCCAATTTTTTCGCAGCGACCTTGGCCGTCATGATTCGCCTCCTCCTTCAAGCGGCCCCGGCCTCCCTCCGGGCCCGCTCGGTTCCATTCGCCCGCGTCTCCGCGCGGGTCGCGTTTCAAGGCTCCGCTCACTCGATCTCCGGCCCCTCCGGCCCCTCATGCTCCGGGCCGTCCGGGCACGCGAACTTCCCACGCAGGAACACGGCGTCCCACGACGTGGAGAACTCGACGTCCTTGTGCGGGTTGCTCGGCGCCGTCCTCGCCAGGGCGGTGAGGGCCTCGCCGTTCCCCAACGCCGCGTCGAGCTGCGCGGGCAGGATCTCGTGCGCGCGGATCGGGTAGTACAGGGCTTCGTAGTGCTGCTGGCCGTCCAGCCCGAAGTCGACGATCGCGCCAGCGCGCGGCCATTCGTCGATCAGCATGGGGTGGATCAGATTGCTGGTCGTCTGGCGGACGGCC
>CALCIC010000481.1 GCA_937907405.1 uncultured Isosphaeraceae bacterium
CCGTCAAGACGGGGAGGCTCTGGGGGCGTCCGAGCGTGATCCGCACGTTCTTGTCCGTCGGCGCGCGTCGCGCGTCGGGCTCGGCGGAGGCGACCGACTCGGGCCGCGGCTCGTCGGCGTCGGACTCACCGCTCGCCTTGGTGGAAGGGGCGTCCGCAAGCATCGGCGTGGCGGGAGCGGGGCCGCGCGCGGCCGCCATGTTCTGGGCGTAAAGGTCGTAGGCGGGGATCGAATCGACCTGCGAACGATCCCAGATCGATCCGGCCAGCGCGCTGGCGCTGGCTCGCATGGCGGTGGTGCTGGCGCAGCCGGTCGCGAACAGGGCCGTCCCCAGCGCGCAGAACAGCAGGACCTTCCGGGAAGCGACGCGCGCCCCGCTCGCGTTCTCGATCGCTTGATTCATCATATCCTTCTCCCCCGCCCTGGGGATTCCGCCCGTCGTCCTGACGACGCGGCGGCGGCCGTTTAAGCCCTTGGCCTTGAAGCGCCCACACGCTTACCAGATCCAGCGGCAGGGAGCAACCCGAACCTGCTCGTCCGGTTCGGCCCGCCGTCCGGCCGGGCGGTCGGTCGGTCGGGTTTCGACCGTCAGGGGGCGACCGAATCGAGCGCCGGGAAGTTGCCGATCTCGTTGGGATCGGGGATCAGGTGCGGCTGCTTATACTGTTCGACGGTTCCCCCGCTCCGGGCGAGACGCCGTTTCTGGAATTCGGTCCAGGCGCCGTCGCGGAGGCGGATCGTGCGGACGGGGCCGAGTCTCAGGGTGTCGCGCTTGGAGGCGTACTCGACGTTGAGGGCGCGAAGCTGCTCCTCGACGGCGGCGGCCAGGCGGTCGGCGGCGTCGTTCTCGGGGAGGTCGGAGGTCTCGGCGAGCAGCCCGTACGACGGCGGCTCGCCCCAGATCGGCAGCAGCAGATACGACCGCAGCCGAAGCCCCAGGTCTTTCTGCGCGGCCTCGACCGCCGCGATCACCTGATGCTCGGAGAGCTTCTCCCCGGTCAGGCTTGAGAAGTGGGCGCCCTTGTTCAAGAACTCGACGACCGGCGCCTTGCCGTGGAACCCCACGCACCGCACGAGGTCGAAGATGTTGTAGCGGTAGAGTCCGCCGGCCGTCGTCAAAATGATGAAGTAACGACGTCCCTCGATCAGGTCCGCGGCCTCGACCGTCTCGGGCTGCTCAAGGTCGCCCTGCTCCTCGGGGATGAACTCGAAATAGTGGTGGCGGACGTCGAGGATTCCCGCCGGCGTGCCGTCCTCGATCGGGATCGTCATCCGGCCCTCGGAGGCGATCAGGCCGACGTCGCGCACCGGCTTGTCGCCGAAAAACTCGGGATAACCGCGAAGATAGGCCCTCATGGTCCCCCCCATCCAGTTGGAGAGGAACTCAAGGTTCGGCCAGTAGTCGCGGGGCAGCAGCCGACCGGTCTCCTCGACGATGGCCTCCAGGCGCCTGGCGGCCCCCTTGCGGCGGATCCGGGTCCGCAGCCGGAGATGCTTGCGGACTTCGTCGGGAATCGCCCACTTGGACGCGATCGTACCGTCGTGAAGGTCGCGGATCAGGGTCTCGCGCTCGCGGTCGCCCAGCCGGAACATCCCCAGGATCGTACTCGGGTTGGCGGCGATCACCGTCCCCAGATCGCGGGCGATCGAGAACCGCAACGCGACGTAATACTTCGACTCGACGTCCTTGATCCGCGAGGCGCAGGCGGGCATGCAATACGTGGTGCGCACCAGGGGGTTCTGCATCGAGGCCGTCAGCCCGGTGATCGCGCCGCAGGGGATGCCGGCGGCGGTGTAACTCTCGCGCCAGTCGCTGGCGATCTGGAGGATCGGCCGCAATCCGTTCTCGATCATGTCGGGATGGCCGTCGAAGGCGAGGATGCCCCAGATGGTCCACCCTTCGCGGTAGTCCCTGAGCGCTTCTCGCGTGACCGGGATCGTCTTGGGTCGATTGGTCGTCCCGGACGTCATGGCGAACATCAAAACGTCGGTCCCCGGGCCGAAGAGGGCCGAGACGTCCCCCTGACGGACCTGATCGATGTAGGGCTCGTGGCGGTTGTAGTCGCCGATCGGCACCCGCTTGCGGAAATCGGCCGGGGTGCGGATCTCGCGGAAATGGTGGTCGCGGCCGAACCGGCTGTCGGCGTTGCGGGCGATCCGCTCCATCAGCAGATCGCGCTGGACGTCCCCCGCGCGGTTCGTCTGGTCGAGGAACTCGGCGGCGAGCCCTCGGGCCCGGCGCGCGATCGGACGGCCCGCCAGCCGTTTGATGAAGCTGATCATCGGCAAAGGCCCCCGTCGGATGTTTGGAGTCAGGGAGGGCGAGGCGGCCCCTGGTTTAACGGGTCAGGGTGGAGGCGACGTTGGCGACCAGCTCGGGCGACGCCCCGCCGCGAACGGAGGCGGCGGCGAATTCGCCGTAGCGCGACTCGGCGGCATCATGGATCGACGCGCCGAGCTTGACCCGCCGCGGCGCGTACCGATCGAAGAACGCGGCGAGCCTGCGGGCGTAGACCTCGGGCCCCGCCTCGCGGCAGCGGTTGTGCTTGGCGCCGGCGACCTGCCATTGCTGCTTCGGCTCGCGGGCGCGAGCGAACAGGGCGTCCGCGATGTCGGTGCCGATGTACGCGTCGCGCTCGCCGTGGATCTGGAACCAGGGACGCGGCGCGAGCCGGGCGACGGCGCGTTCGACGTCCGGAAAGACGCAGTTGAGCTCCCGCTCCGCCTGCCGACGCGCGACGCCGCCGAGCAACCTGTAGACGAAGTGGGGCAGGACCGCCAGGACCCAGGCGCGGCGGACGTAGATGTCGGCCCAGCGGATCATGTAGGCCGTGATCGTCCCCCGGGTCGGGAAGGCGCCGTCGGTGACGACGCCCCAGACGTCGGCTTCGATCGAGCCGACCAGCAGCGCCGTGGTCCCTCCTCGGCTGACGCCGAACAGACCGAAACCGGCCGGGTCGTGGTCGGGGCGCGACCTCAGGTAGGCGAGCGCGCCCCGGAGGTCGCCGACCTCGCGATCGGTCGCGTACTGGATCGGCTGGTAGGACGGCTCGGAGAGACTCTCGCCGTGGTTCCGATAGTCGAAGCTGAACACGTCGAAGCCCAGGTCGCGAAGACCGTCGAGGTAAGGAGCGAAGCTCCAACGGTCGCTGAGGAACTCGTGGCTGTAGACCAGCACGCCGGCCCGCGACGGCGTCCGCGCCTTGAAGTAACTGCCCGCCAGCGTCAGACCGTCTATCGCCTGGAACGAGACCGCCTCGCCCGAATCGTCGGGAGGGAGCCTCAGCGGCAGGAGGACCGGCCGTTCCATGAAGATCCTGACGATCACCGGACAGTAGCGGAACATCGCGTAGACGACGAAGCCCCCAAGGCCGACCAACGGAACCGACGCGACGGCGGCGATGAAGTAGACGAGGCTTGTTGGGCCGACCACGGATGACTCCCATTCACAATGCCCGGGCCGTGCCGCCGGAAGGATCGATCGCGGATCGCACGACGGAACGATCCGCGTCCCCCCGGTCAGGCCGAGCGGGTAGTACGTCAATCGATGTAGCGTTTGAGGATGAGCGTGATGTTCTGCCCGCCGAAACCAAAACTATTGGAAAGGGCGACGTCCACATGCTTGGTCCGCGCCTCGTGCGGAACGTAGTCGAGATCGCAGTCGGCGCCGGGGTTGTCGAGGTTGACCGTCGGCGGCAGCACGCCGTCGCGGATCGTCAACAGGCAGACGATCGCCTCGACGCTGCCGGCGGCGGCGATCAGGTGCCCCATCATGCTTTTGGTGCTCGAGATCGGCACCTTGTACGCGGCGTCGCCGAACGTCTTCTTGATCGCCAGGGTCTCGACCGAGTCGTTGACCGACGTGCTGGTGCCGTGGGCG
>CALCIC010000482.1 GCA_937907405.1 uncultured Isosphaeraceae bacterium
CCGATCGTCGTCAGCGGAACCAGGGCCAGCCAGATCGATCGATAAACGATCAGAAGGACGATCAGCAGGAGCACGACCGTGGCCGCCGCGGCGCGGTCGAGCGAGACCTGGACCTGGTGCATGTAGTCGCGGCCGATCACCGAATCGCCGGTCCAGAAGATCCTCAGGCCCGCCGCGTCGGGAGCTTGCTCGACGACCTCGTCCGTCCTCTCCTGCAACCAGTCGATCGTCAGATGGGCCTGGGGCGCGACGTTGGCCGCGTCGAGCGGGACGATCACCAGGGCGGTCGTCCCGTCCTTGCTTACGAGTCGCTCGGCGATCTCGGCCTGCGACGTCGGCCCGAGCACGCGGAGCACCGCCTCCGGTCGATCGTCCGCCTTGAACCGCTCCTCCAGCCTCCTGGCGAACCGGCGGTCGGCGTCGGTCAACCCGGAAGGACGGTGGAGAGCGGCCACCGCGGTCGACTCATACGCCTGGTCGGGCCAGCATTGCTTCACCAGCTCGGCGGCGCGACGGCTCTCGGCCTCGTTCCCCAGCAGTTTCGACTGCCCCTCGGCCGCCAGCCTCGTCAGGTTCGGCGACCCAACCCCCACGACGACGGCGAGAGTCAGCCAGGCCGCGATCATCCACGCCGGCCGGCGACTCGAAATCGTCCCAATCATATCCAGAGGCATCGATGCCGACTCCTGGGTGGCCCGTCCCGCAGCGCTCTCCGTTTCAGCCCGCCGTCCGCGCGCCGCCGTCGCTCCGGCCCTGGAAGATCCGTGATGGGGGGGGTGGCTGGAGGCTGAGCTTCGCTGGCATTCGTCATTTCACTATAAGCCGACAGGCCGGCGCCAGCAACCTGAATGCCAATCCGCCGTTCCGCCTCGCGGCAAGCCGCGCGGCGGACGCACGCTCAATTCGGGCCGACCGGCGCCGGGTGGTGGCTGTTGCAGAAGTCGATGCGGTCGCCGATGCTCGGGTGCGAGGCCCGGAAGACCCGGTACACCCAGCCCGGACGAGGGTTGCCCAGGTTCTCGGCCTGAAGCTTCACGAAGGCCGTCCCCCCCGAGTGGTTGGCCCGGGTCAGCTCGATCGCGAACCGGTCGGCCTCATGCTCCTGATATCGGCTGTACGCCATCGCCGCGGGGTTCAGGACCAGGCTGGCGAGCTGAAGCAGCATGATCAAGAGCGGCGCCGAGGCGACGTCCGAAAGCCGGTCGAACCCCAGCCGGTCGCGGAACCGATCGATCAGCCGTCCCGACGCGACGTGGACGAAATACAGGCCGACGAGCGTGACCACGAACGACAGCAGGATCGACTGGACGACGTGCCCCAGGACGTAGTGCCCCATCTCGTGGGCCATGACGAACAGGACTTCCTTCTCGTTCAGCTTGGCCAGCAGCGTGTCCCAGAGGACGATCCGCTTGGTGTCGAGAAACCCCGTGACGTAGGCGTTGACCGCCTTGGTGTCGACGCTCTTGGCGACCTCGAAGACCCGGCTCGAGGAAATCCCGGCCTCCTCGGCGAGGGCGAGGATCGACCGTTCAAGCTCCCGGTCCTTCATCGGGCCGAAGTCGTTGAACAACGGGTCGATCCAGATCGGCGCGACCAGGACGGCGAGGAACAGGAACGGGATCGACGCCAGGCTCGTATACAGCCACCATCGCCGCGGGGCGCGGCTCATCAGCAGGTACGGCACCCAGAGCGTCGCGAACCCGACCCCCATGCTCACGCCCAGCCGCAGCATCAGGTCCTTGAGCCACTTGCCGGGCGACTGATTCGACAGCCCGTAGGCGTGGAGCCGGACGAAGCCCTCGTAATAATCGATCGGCAGCTCGATCAGGGCGACGACGGCCAGATACAAGACGACGTAGATCCCGATCGTCAAGAACCAGACCCGGAGGCCGAGCCGAGACGCCAGGTCGCGAAGCCGCGCCGAGAAGCCCGAGAACGCCAGAAACGCGGGCAGCGCGATCGCCCAGAGGCGGTTGAACCCCCACAGGAGCATCCCGCCGTTGTAGAAGCTCATCGCCTTCTCGGTAGGCGCGGGGACCGCCACGGGCGCGCGCTCGTCGACGACTTCGGACGACGTCGCGGCTTGCGGTCCTCCTTGCCCGCGGACCGGCGGCGAAGCGAGGAGGAGCAATCCCGCGAGGAGCGCCGCCGCCGACCAGCCCGGAACCAACCTCGTCATGTCGTCCGCGCTCCCTGGAACATCGCTCGTGAAACCGTCGCGACTCTGCTTCCGGCGTTCTACCACGCCGGGCGCCGCCGAGGAACAGGGCTTTCCGGCAGTCGCCGCGAAGCCGTTCCTCGTCGAGTTCGACCACGCCGGCCAGGCGCTCGCCGCGACGGCCGAGCGGGCGCGGGGAGCGACGGCCGCCGGCGCGACGGCGGACCTGAACGCCCTGATCGACGTCGAATCGTCTTCATACAGGTACTTCGTTCCGTCCCGCCGCGAGTTTATTGCGAACGAGCGAGGCCAGGACGGCCGCTGCAATGATCCCGGCGATGATCGTTAACGACGTCCCAGGCGTGACGAGGTGGGACCCTTCCGGGTGCGGGATGAAATACTCCAGGTTCATCTTGAGGCCGACGAAGATGAGGATGGCGCTCAAACCGTGCGAAAGATAATGGATCATCCCCATGACGCCGGCAAGCAAGAAATAGAGCGCGCGCAGGCCGAGTATGGCGCTGAGGTTGCTCGTGAAGACGATGAACGGGTCGCGCGTGATGCCGAAAATCGCCGGCACGCTGTCGATCGCGAACATGACGTCGGTGCTTTCGATCACCAGCAGAACCAGGAATAAGGGAGTAATGTACCATTTGCCGTTCTCATGGATGAAGAAGCGATGAGGATGTTCATCATGCTTCACCCGTAAATACTTCGTGGCGAGCCTCATCAACCAATTCTGGTCAGGGTGGACGTCTTCGTCTTTCGTCCGCAGCAGCTTGATGCCGGAGAGGACGAGGGACACGCCGAAGACGCACATCAGCCATTCAAAATGTTTTAATAGTTCGGCGCCGGCGAAGATGAACCCAAGCCGCATGACGATGGCGCCGAGGATGCCCCAGAACAAGACCCGGTACTGGTTCTCAAGAGGGATCTTGAAAAAGCCGAAGACGACGGCGAAGACGAATACGTTGTCCATGCTGAGCGACCACTCGACGAGATAACCAGTCAAGAACTCCAGCGCCGGCCCTTTTCCGCCCCAGTACCAGATCAGCCCATTAAAGCACATGGCCAGGCACACCCAGAAAACCGTCCATAAGAGTGACGACCTAAGAGTTGGAACACGGTCTCGCTGATGAAACACGAATAGATCGAGCAGAAGGACCACGGCGGTCACGCCGCTGAATACTCCCCAGTGGAAAAACGTCCACGTCATCTCAGATCCACCCCGCAAAAAAAAATGAGACCGTGTTGCAAGAAGTTCGGTCGTCGTCGGCTGATGATAGCAGGATCACGGCGATCGAGGGCGAACCATCCATTCTATCTTGAACCTGGTCCAACCTTCGTGGAAGTTCGTTCGGCCGCGGTGCGGCGGGCCGGGCGCCTCGCGGGAAGTCTTGCCGACCCCGACGGTTCCCCCCTCGCCTTCCGAACGCGGCGGCCTCCCCCCGACGTCCCCGGTCCCCGAGCCATCGACGTTCATCGCCTGTTGGGCGGCCGAGGCCGGCTGCGTCTGGAAGCAGTCGCGGTCGCGGTCGCGGCTTTTGCGGGAGCGGCGGCTCGCGGGCTAATTGAAGGTGATGATCCTCCATTTGAGATCGCTGTACGCGATCGTCGTCAGCCGGGCGACGCCGTCCTTGATCAGATAGGTTTCATCGGTGTAGCAGCCGACCGCGCACGCGCCGCCGGCGAAGAACGGGAAGACCCTCACCCGAACGCGGAGGCCCGATGGGAGGACCGCCGTGTCAAGGACCGCGCCCCTCCATCCCTGGATCTTCATGTGACACATGTCGTTGATCCAGGACGTATGCCGCGCGCGGCCGTCGGGAACCGATCGATCGCTCTCCGCCTGCCGGCCGATCAGCTCGGCCGCGAACGCCTGGACCTCTCGCTCGCCTTTTCGAGCGTGGTGGTTCGGAGTGATCTCGAAGTGCGGGACGGCGCGGGCCCCTGGCTCGCCCGCCCGGGAGCTCGACGCCGCGACGACCAGAAACAGCAGCAGCGACGAAGCCTTGAGAAACCGATTCATCACGAGTCCCCCTTGTTCATCGACCGAATTCCGAGCCGTCGGACGCCAGTCCGACGCGCAAGCGAAGGTTGATTTCGCTCCGCCCGAGCGGATTCCCTGTCGTGCGCGTCGGGCCGGATTTCCGCTCCTCACGCCGTTCCGGGAGAAAACCGAGCTAGAGTTGACCGATCGCGGTCGGTCTGTCAAGCCGGCCGGAGCCGGCGGCTCGAACCCGACTTCTGAGAATCCCGGAAAATGCCGGACCATTCCCCCCGCCCGCCTGCATTATCCTCGTGTAAGGGACGGGGCGTTGCGGGAGAAGGAGGCGGGTCGAATGGGAAGGGCGAGAGTTCAGCGTGACGCGGTGGTCCAGCAGGTCCGCACGCTGTTCGCGCTGGGGACGATCGACGGGATGACCGACGGGCGGCTGCTCGAACGGTTCACGACGTCCACCGACGAATCGGCCGAGGCGGCGTTCTCGGCCCTCGTCGAGCGGCACGGGCCGATGGTCCTGCGCGTCTGCCGGTCGGTGTTGCGCGACCGCCACGACGCCGAGGACGCCTTCCAGGCCACGTTTCTGGTGATGGTCCGTCGGGCCCGGTCGCTCTGGGTCCGCGACTCGCTCGGCCCCTGGCTCTACCAGGTGGCCCACCGCACCGCGACCCGCGCCCGGACGATCGAAACCCAGCGCCGCAGCCGCGAGCGCAAGGCGGCCGTCGGCCTGCCGACGGAACTTCAGGAGCGCCCCCCGGACGACCTGAACGAGGCGCTCCATCAGGAGATCGCCCGGCTTCCCGATCGTTATCGGGCCGCGGTGGTCGTCTGCCTGCTCGAAGGCTTGCCCAACGACCAGGCGGCGCGTCGGCTGGGGTGGCCGGTCGGGACCGTCCAGAGCCGTTTGGCCCGGGGCCGCGAACGCCTCAAGCGGAGCCTCTCCCGGCGCGGCCTGGCCCCGTCGATCGCCGTGGCCGCCGCGACCTCCGTATCGCCGAGGCTCGCCGAAGCCACCTTGCAATCGGCCCTGCAATACGCCCCGACCGGCTCGCAAGCCGTCGCGATCTCGTCGTCGATCCTCGTCTTGACAGAAGGAGTCCTCCGCATGATGACCCTGGCGAAACTGAAAACCGGCCTGCTCGCCTTCGCGACGGTCGGCGCCCTCGGCCTGGCCACCGTCGCCGTCCCCCGGACGATCGGCGCGGCGGGGCAGGAACCGACGGACGCCTCGGCCCCGCCGACCACCGCGCCGAAGCCGATCGAACCTCCGGCCGCGCCGGATGCGGCAAGGGCCGCGCGGGACGAGACGAAGGAACAAGACAGGCCGGCGCCGACCGTCCACGCTCCGCAATTCCGGGTCTTTCCGCCCCCGAGCGACTCGACGGTCCAGATCCGGGTCGAGGGAAAGAAGTCCGTCACAGCTTCGGGCACGGTGATTTCGAGCACGTCGAAGGAAACGATCGTCCTGACGTGCGCCTCGATTTTTGGGCCGGAGCCTGGAGGAATCACGATCGACCTTCGGGGGGACGAGAATCCACAGGCAGGCAGCCCGTTCGCCGTCTCGATCAACCCAACCCCCGGCGAGCTGATCGACCGCGATCCGATACGCAACGTCGCGCTCGTGCGAATCCGCCCCGGCCGGGCGCTGACGGCGTCGCCGATCGTGCCGGGAAACTGGAGGCCCAGGCCAAGCATGACCGTGAACGTCATGCAGGGCGCCTCGGAAAGCTTGATCGGAAAATTCGTGCAAAGCACGATCGTCGATCTGCTCAAGGGAGAGGGAGACCACTCCGATTACGAGGCGATCGAGTGCAATCTGCTACCCAAGCAGATCGCCTCGGGAAGCGGCCTGTTCACTCAGGAGGGGGAGGGGGGCGGCCGCGGCCAAGGCTTCCTCGCAGGCGTCTGCAATTCGTCGGACGTCGAGAAGGGAACCGGTCTCTACGCCTCGCCGAGGATGATCCACGCCATCCTCGACAGGAACGGCCTGTCCTCGTTGTACGACGCCGAGGACCCGAGGATCAGCCCCGCCCCCGCCGTCGACTTCTCACTCAGGAGGCTCGGACCGGGCGCCGACGCTCCCGCGCGACCCGAGGCAGCGACTTCGGCCCGGCCTCCGTCGTGATCAAGATCAAGCATGACGACCGC
>CALCIC010000483.1 GCA_937907405.1 uncultured Isosphaeraceae bacterium
CCATCAACCGCCTCTGCTGGACGAGGTTTCCCACCCACTTTCGAGACGCTCGCCCCCCGAAACGCCTGCGCGTTCGACAGCGGTTCCCATGCCCGGACGAGATTGTTAGAATCGAGGTCCGGAAGCGGTCGCCCGGCGCAGGTGAATTGGGCCTGTCGATACTCCATTCTCGTCCCGCGAGACCCCCGCCTGTCAGCCCGCAAGCCAATGAGCGGCCTGGGAGCAAGAGCGATGGCCGATCAGCCGACGACCGCGCAGCCGCGCAAGAAACTCTACATCGAGACGGTCGGCTGCCAGATGAACGTGCTGGACAGCGAACTCGTGGTCGCGCGGCTGCGCGACGACGGATACGAGCTGACGACCGACATCGAGGAAGCGGACGCGATCCTCTACAACACCTGCTCGGTCCGCCAGCACGCCGAGGACAAGATCTACAGCGCCCTGGGGCGGATCAAGCAGCTCAAGAAGCGCAAGCCCGAGTTGTCGATCGGGGTTCTGGGCTGCATGGCTCAGAAGGATCAGAACCTGATTCTGAAGCGGGCGCCGCACGTCGACGTCGTGGTGGGTCCGGGGCAGCTCGCGCGGGTGCCGGAGCTGCTGACGATCGCCAAGGCCGAGGCGAAGCCGCAACTCGCCGTAAGCCTGGCGCGCACCGCGGGGAGCCGCGACGACGTGACGGCGAGCTTCGACGAGTACGACGCCGACCGCGAGCCGTCGGTCCGTCCCAGCCCGTTCCAGGCGTATCTCCGGGTGATGATGGGCTGCGACAAGTTCTGCACCTACTGCGTCGTGCCCTCGGTCCGCGGCCCCGAGCAGAGCCGGCCCGCCGACGCGATCGTCGCCGAGGCGCGCGCCCTCGTCGGCCAGGGGGTCAAGGAAATCACGCTGATCGGCCAGACGGTCAACAGCTACAAGTTCCGCGAGCCCGACGGCCGAACGACCCGACTCTCCGACCTGCTCGGCCGGATCCACGACGTCGAGGGGGTCGAGCGGATCAAGTTCATCACCAACTTCCCCAACGACATGACCGACGACCTGCTCCAGGCCGTCCGCGACCTGCCCAGGGTCTCGCGGTACATCCACGTCCCCGCCCAGAGCGGTTGCGACGCGGTGCTCAAGCGCATGAAGCGGATGTACTCGGTCGGCTTCTATGAAGACATGCTGGCCCGGCTTCGCGAGACGATCCCCGGCTCGTCGGTTTCGAGCGACTTCATCGTGGGCTTCTGCGGCGAGACCGACGAATCGTTCCAGAAGACCATGGCCCTGGTCGAGCGGTCGCGGTTCAAGAACAGTTTCATCTTCAAGTACAGCGCCCGGACCGGCACGAAGGCCGACGACCTGTTCGCCGACGACGTCCCCGAAGAGGTCAAGAAGCGTCGCAACCACGAGTTGCTCGAACTCCAGACGGCGATCAGCCTGGAGGACAACGAGGCGTTCGTGGGGCGCGAGACGACGGTCCTCGTCGAGGGTCGAAGCCGGTCGACGACGCGGCGGGAAGGTTGGGACGGAGTGGATCAGTTGTCGGGCCGGACGCACTGCGACCGGATCGTGGTGTTCGAGGGCGCCGACCGGCTGATCGGTCGAATGGTTCAGGTCCGGATCGAGAACGCCAGCGCCGTGACGCTGTTCGGGCGCGTGGTGACGACTGAGCGGATTGCGGCCTCGGTGTGACGTCGAAAGGAGAGCCGATGGCGTGCCCGCTCGGCGCGCTGGTGAATTGCTGGACGGCCTGGGGCGGAATCGATTCGAGCCTGGCGCCCGACGACGAGGTTCTGGCGGCCGGGTTCGCCGGTCCCGACGTCTGCCGGCCCCCCGCCGATCCCAGCGCCGTCGCCGCATGGGAGAACCGTCACGGGTTCCGCCTGCCGCCGGGCCTTCGCGCCTGGTTGATGCTCTCCGACGGCCTCTACCGAGGCGGGCCGCTGATCCACCCGATCACCGCGATCGGCCCGATGGTCCTGTTCTCGGAGATGGACGAGTTGTTGATCCAGCCCGAAAGCTGGTTCGAGCTGGGGAACCCGAACGTCGAGACCGTCTGCGTCGACCTGGGCTATCGACTGCCCGGCGGCGGCTGCCCCATCTTCGTGTCGGGCGACGACGAGGCCGGCACCCCCCCCCGAATCATCGCCCGGAGCTTCGAGGAGTGGTTTCTCGAACTTCTCCGCCAGGGGGGGCGCGAATACTGGCTCGACCCGGGCTGGACGGACCTCGGCGACCCCTGGGCGGCGCACCGACGGCATGCGCCGCAGCCCGAGTTGCCCGGTCGGCTCCGCCGATTCGCCGCTCAGGTCCGTCAACTGGTGGCCGCGCGCCTCGACGACCGCGAGATCGCCGCGCGGACGGGGCTGGGGCACGACGACGTGGAAACGATCATCCGGCACCTCCAACACGTCCCCCCCGATTTCGCCCCGTCGTGAGCGTCGGCCGCCGCGCTCGAGTCGGTAATCGGCCAGGTCGGGGGCTTCGTTCGTGGACGGTTTCTCGTTCTTGAACCTGTTGGAAAACGCCGATGAAGCCCGAAAGTGGCTGGCCGGCCTGGGGGTCCACGACCCAGACCGCGGGGTCGCCGACCTGGAAGACCTCTCCCGACGAGGAGGCCCCGGCTCGCGCGAGGCGTTCGGCCGGATCGTCGCGCAGCTCGACGCCGTGCTGCCGCGGTGCGCCGACCCCGGCATGGCGCTGACGAACCTGGATCGCTACGTCGCGGCGCTCGCCGACCCCCGGCCCGGCCTCGCCCGGCTCGCCGAGCGGCCGCGCGCGACCGAGACCTTGCTTCAGGTCTTCAGTACGAGCCAACATCTCAGCGAGCTCTTGATCCGCCGGCCCGAATTGATCGACTGGCTCCAATCGGGCGCGGAACGCCGCGACCGCCAGACCCTGATCAACGACCTCTGGAACCTGATCAACACGGGCGAACGGACGGACGACGATCGGCTGGCGCTGCGCAGGTTCCGCAACCGCGAGACCCTGCGGATCGGCTACAACGACATCGTGCGCGGCTTCCCCCTTGAAGTCACGACCGCCGACCTATCCAATCTGGCCGATGCGTGCGTCGAGGCGGCGACCCGGCTGGCGCGGGGGACCGTCGAGGCGCGGTACGGGACGCCCCTGCGGGCCGACGGCGAACCCGCCCGGTTCGTGGTCCTGGCGCTGGGCAAGCTCGGCGGCGGCGAACTCAACTACAGCTCCGACATCGATCTGATTTTCATGTACGACGAGGACGGAACGACTGAAGGACCACGCGTGGCGTCGTCGTCCGAATTCTTCGCCCGGATGGGGAGCGAGATCGTCCGGCTGTTGTCCGACCACACGCCCCTGGGCATCGCCTACCGCGTCGACATGCGGTTGCGGCCCGAAGGGGATCAGGGAGTCCTCGTCCGCTCGTTCGACGCCACGATGGGCTATTACGTGACCCGCGGTCGGACCTGGGAGCGTCAGGCGCTGATCAAGTGCCGACCGATCGCCGGCGACCTCGAACTCGGCCGCGCCTTCATCGAAGCGATCACGCCGTTCATTTATCGACGCTACCTGAACGCATCGGAGATCGCCGAGATCAAGGCGCTGAAGCGGCGGATCGAACAGCGGACGGCCTCGGCCGGCCGGGCCGAAGTCGAGGTCAAGACCGGCCGGGGGGGCATCCGCGACGTCGAGTTCGTCGTCCAGTTCCTTCAACTGCTGCACGGCGGCGAGCATCCTGAAGTCCGCGGCGCCAACACGCTCCAGGCCGTCGACCGGCTGGAGCAGGTCGGCTCGCTCACGGCCGAGGAGCGTTCCGTGATGGACGGAACGTATCGGTTTCTCAGGCAGGTCGAGCACCGGCTTCAGATTCTCTTCGACCGCCAGACCCACGAGATGCCGCGCGACGTCGAAGACCTCCGCACCCTGGCCATTCGGATGGGGTACGTCGCGGGAGGGGCGGACGACCCGCGGTCCGAGCCGGCCGATCGATTCCTCGCCGACTACCAGAGCAAAACCACGCTGAACCGGCGCATCCTCGACCACATCCTCCACGACGCGTTCGTCGACGACGGCGCCGAGGCCGACCCCGTGGTCGACCTGGTGCTCGATCCGGACCCCAGCGACGAGTTGATCGCCGAGGCGCTCGGCCGACTTCCGTTCCGCGACACGGCCGGCGCGTATCACAATCTGATGGCGCTTGCGCGCGAGGACTTCCCGTTCCTGTCGCAGGCGCGTTGCCTTCACTTCCTGGCGTCGATCGCGCCGCGGTTGATGCAGGCGGTGTGCCAGACCGCCGACCCCGACGTGACGCTGGCGAACCTCGAAAAAGTGTCGGCGTCGCTCGGGGCGAAGGCAGTCCTCTGGGAGCTGTTCAACCTCAATCCGCCGAGCCTCCGGCTCTACGTCGAGCTGTGCGCCACCAGCGAGATGCTGTCGCGGTTGTTGATCACGAATCCGGGGATGATCGACGACCTGATGGACTCGCTGGTCGTCGACCGGCCGCTCTCGGCCACGGCGACCAAGGCCGAACTCGCCGAGCTGACCAAGGGGGCGGAGGACCTTGCGCCGATCCTCCTGAGCTTCCGCAACAAGGAATGGCTGCGGATCGGCACGCGCGACGTGCTGGGACGGGGACCGATCCGGGAGGTGGCCCGCGAGCTGGCCGACATCGCCGACGCCGTCGTGGGCCAGGTCGCCCGCGACCAGTGGAACCGCCGCGCCGCGCGGTTCGGCGCGCCGACCCGCGACGCCGACGGCGCGCGCGATCGCTGGGCGATCCTCGGCCTCGGCCGACTCGGAGGACGCGAACTCAACTACCACAGCGACCTCGACCTCGTCTTCCTCCACGAGAGCGACGGCCGGACGACGGGGGGCCCGGACTCGACCTCGAACCAGCAGTTCGTCACCGACGTCGCGCAGCGCGTGCTCAAGGCGCTGGGCCGCGACTCCCTCGCCGGCACGCTCTATCAGGTCGACACCCGGCTCCGTCCCCACGGCGGGGCCGGGCCGCTGGTGAACACCCTGGATTCCCTGTCGCACTACTACGCGACCGCCGCGCAGTCCTGGGAGCGACTCGCACTGACGCGCGCCCGGGTGATCTTCGCCACCGGCGGCTTCGGCCGCGTCGTCGCCGAGGCGCTCCGCGCGATCCTCTCCGCGCCGATCGATCCGACGAGCCTGGGCCGCGACGTCGCCGCGATGAGACGGCGGCTTGAGGAGTCGCGCGGCCGCAACGACCTCAAGCGGGGCTTCGGCGGCCTGGCCGACGTCGAGTTCGTCGTTCAGTATCTCATGCTCGTCAACGCCGAGAAGCAGCCCGACGTGGTTCGGCCGAACCTCTGGAACGGACTCGACGCGCTTCTGAAAGCCGGCGCGCTCGACGTCGAGACCCATGCCGAGCTGCGCGACGTCTACAACTTCCTCCGCGGCGTCGAGGCCCGGTTGAGGCTGATCCACGACCGCGCGGGGACCGAGCTGCCTCAAGACCCCGACGACCTCGCCCGGCTCGCCCGTCGCCTCAACTACGACGCGGCCGATCCGACGGACGCCGTCTCCTCGTTCCTGCTCGACTCGGCCCGCTACACGACCCGCGCCCGAGCGATTTTCCGGCGGATCATTCCTTCGGCTTAGGAGAGGACGAGGCGGGACCGCCGGCCTTGCGCTCCTTGACCGCGACCTTCCGGAACTCGACGTCGCCGCCGTGGTTCTGGAGACAGATGGAGCCGCTGAGCGGCTTCGCCTTGAGCGCCTCGATCGTGCTCTGATCCACGTCCTGGATCAGCTCGCCGTTCAGCGTCACGCGGATCTTCGGGCCGACGCACTCGACCTCGATCGTGTTCCACTCTCCGGCCGGCTTGCTCGCGTTCACCTTGGGCGCCACGTACCTGTAGAGCGATCCCGTGCTGTGCGGCGTGGCGGGCTTCCCCGCATCGTCGGTCAACTGGATCTCATAGGAATAGTACGAGGGCCGGGTGTCCCGCGACCGCTTCGGGTCGAAGGCCCCGGTGCGAAATCCCAGGCCGCTGTTGCATCCGGGGGCCATTCGATATTCGACGTGCAGCGTGAAGTCGTCGAACTCGCGGTCCTTGTAGCGGAGGAACCCGAACCCCTTGCCCTTGCACGAAAGCAGACCGTCGCGGACGGTCCACACCGGCACGGTCTCGCCGTCGCGCTGATACTCCGAGACCCCCTCGGCGACCCAGCCGCGAAGGCTCTCGCCGTCGAACAACGCGAGGGCCGGCTCGTCGGCCGAGAACCCCGCCAAAGCAAAGAGAAGCAAAGCCGTGCTCATGGATCACCGCCGAGTCGAGTTAGTGAAGTCGAGATCGCCGCACCCCGAGCCGACGCCGGAAG
>CALCIC010000484.1 GCA_937907405.1 uncultured Isosphaeraceae bacterium
GGCTGGTGGTGACGATGCACGACACGTTGCCGCTCGAGCACCCCGAACTGGTCTTCCCGACCCGCCGGGGACGCGCCGCATGGCTGCTCAAGGAATACCTTGCGGTACGCGCGGCGGATCGGGTGGTGACCGTCTCGGAGACCTCGAAGCGGTTCCTCAAGGCGCGGTATCGGCTGAGCGACGACCGGCTCCGGGTGGTCGGCGAAGGCCCCGACCCGATCTTCCGGCCGATGGGGGACGACCCGCGCGCCGAGGCCGTGCTGGCTCGATACGGCGTGTCGAGCTCGGGCCGGTTCCTGCTCTACGTCGGCGGATTGAGTCCGCACAAGAACCTGCTACGACTGATCGAAGGGTTCTCCCGGTCGGCGCCGGCCGATGTTTCGCTGGTGCTGGTGGGGGATTTCAACGACGTCTTCCATACTCACGTCCCGGAGATCCGCCGGACGATCGCCGCCCACGCGCTCGAAAGCCGGGTCCTGCTCACCGGGTTCGTGCCCGACGCGGACCTCGTCTTTCTTTACAGTCGCGCTTACGCCTTGGCGTTTCCCTCCTTGCTGGAAGGTTTCGGGCTGCCGGCCGTCGAGGCGATGGCCTGCGGCACGCCGGTCGCGGCCAGCCGGGCGGGGTCGCTCCCCGAGGTCGTCGGCGACGCCGGGCTGTTCTTCGATCCGCTCGACGTCGACGACGTCGGCCGGGCGCTGGCGACGCTCCTCGATGATCCGGCCCGACGCGACCGCCTCGCCGCCGCCGCCCTCCGCCGATCGGCCCGGTTCGACTGGGAGCGTTCGGCGAACGACCTGCTGCGGTATTTCGAGGAGCTTCTCCCCGCGCAATCCACCGCCGCGAGGCCCCTCGCCGGACCTCACGCGGTCGGAACGCGTCGAGTCGGTGAACGCGGGTGAACGAAGATTGGCCTTGAACGATTGCCTTCCGAATGCGCTGCTGGTGAGGACTTGTAAACGACGACGACCGACTTCGCCGGGCTCGGCGTTGCAGCGTGAGCTAGGCTTTGAAGACCACCGACATGGAGTCAACCACTTGGCAACCACCCTCTTGTTCTACGCCGCGTTCGCGATCGGCGAGATCGCCCTCGCGGCGGTCGCGATCAACGTCGTTCACGGGTTCGCCTGGAGGATGAAATGGCATGAGAAGGCGACCATCGCCTGCATGGCGATCGGCGGGTTGACGTCGCTTGAGCTCGCCCGACGGTACTGGCTTGTTCCGGTGGGGGACTGGCCGGTGCTGCTTCAGGGCTTCGCGACGGTCTGCTGCCTGGTCGCGGTGGTGGGGCTGCCGACGGCGACGGTCGCCCGATGGCGGCGGCGCGACCCGGACGGCGTGGTCCGGGACGATCACCGTCACGTCCTGGGCGCCACGGATCGCGAGTCGTTCGTCGGCAAGGGCCGGTTCGGTTGGATGCTGCGGCTCCCCGGCAACGCGTCCCGCGATTTGACGGTCCACGATTGGTCGGTCCGGTGTCCCCAACTGCCTCCCGAGCTGGACGAGCTGTCTATCATCCATCTGA
>CALCIC010000485.1 GCA_937907405.1 uncultured Isosphaeraceae bacterium
AAGCGTAGATCTCCGCCGGCATCTCCGCCAGCCGAGCGGAACGCACAAGCGCCTCGAACTGATTCGACTGCTCCAGGTCCCGCCGCAGCGAGGCGGAATCAGGGCCTGAGCGCGAGGTGATGACGACGATCGTCGGAACGCCTTCCTTCAAGGTATCGTTCAGGGCCTGAGGAAGGGGGGTCCAGAGTGTCCGCGGCCTCGGCGATTCGGGGCTCGACCGGGCTTGTTCCTGGGCGCAGGCCGCCGTGGGCAAGCAGGCCCTCGTCAGCAGAGCAAGGAGCAACGCCGTCGCCCACCGTTGCTCGTAGAAGATCGGCGATCTCATGGACGGACCTCTAAATAAACAGTTAGGGATAGGATCGCCACAATAGTCAGCGTGGGCGGTTGCTTGAACGGAAGCCCTCGGCGATGAGTCGGAAATGCTCGGCGAGCGCGGCCTTCTGGGCCGTGGTCAGCGAGGCCGCGCGAGCGTCGGGAAGTCTGAGGTCGAGTCCCTCGATCCGCATCACCTCGACGGTCTGGGCCGAGAGCGGGTTGAAGAGTCGCTCAATCCAGACGGCGTGATGCGCGGGATCGGCGGGGAGGATCTCCTCCAACCGACGCGACATTTCGCTAAAGGCGTCCGCATAGGAGGAATAGAGGTCCATCCGGTCCGCCGCGGCCTCGAAGAGGCTCGCCAGGGGTTCCGCCGCCTCCGGGCCGCCACGAAGGGACGCAAGAGCGGAGCGGGCGACCTCGTGCGTCGGCGCGGGCTCGGGAACGATCGCGTCGCCCGGCGACGCGACGCCGGCGGGGCCGCCGATCCTCGCCCCTCCCCCGACTGTCACGATCACCTCGTCAGGCGTGGAGATTTCCGAACCGGCCGCGACCACCAGCGCGAACCGGTAGACTCCCGGCGCCGTGGGCGTGAAGGCGAAGATCGCGCCGTCCTCCAGTTTCAGCCGGGTCGTCGGCCCCCCGGTTTGGATCCATCGGCAGCCGATCTCGCCGGTCGGCTCGCTCCTGCCTCCGTTCAGGGTCACCTGCCGTCCCACCAGTGCGATCTGATCGTCGCCGGCGTCGGCCCTGAGCCGCCTGTTCCTGGGAGCGGCGTTCGCCGGCACGGGCCCTCCCACTCGAACCTCGGCCGTATCAGACCCAGTGGGGCTCGTGACGATCAAGAGGAAGCCGAGAACCTCCGAATCGTCGGGCATGACGAACGACGCCGTCGCCCCCTCCGATTTCGATAACCGGACCTTCTTGCCCGAGGTCTGGATCCAACGGAATCGCAGCCCGTCACCGTCCGAATGATCGCCCCGAAGCAGGACCGTGGCCCCCTGCTGAGGCCCTCCCTCCACCCGCGCGTCGGCGCGAGGAGGCCGAGGAGACCTCGTCGACTCCAGGGGGGGCATCGAGGAAACGCCCGAGGCGATCGCTGGGGCCGCTTCGTCAGCCTCGATCCGTGACGTCGCCGCCGTCGCGAAGACGACGCAACTCGCGAAGCACAAAGACCACGGCATGCAACGCCTGCGGATGCAGCGAATCTTCCGCATGCGATCTCCCCTCCACTGGAAGTCCGAACGGCAACCATGCCTTCGGTCTACATCGGCCGGCCGCCCCGAGAACTTGACGGAATCCAACCAGTCTCGTTCGATCCAACGTCCCAATCCATCACCGATTCACGTTTAAGAACACGCCGCACACGCTCGGAAAAGGTCGGATTTCGTCATGAACCCGTAGAACTCATGGCTGCAAGTCGGTAAGATGGCTTGACCGCGAAATTTGGGGCTTCTCGATCGTCAGGTGTTTCCACGGTAGTTAGGAGAGTCGGCCGATGCTCAGTTCTATCGTCCTCATCGCCGCGCTGATGCTCTCGGAGGCTCCGGCGGCACCATTCGCGAGGTTGGCCGCGCCTGAGATCGCAGGTCCCGGCCGACCGATCCTCCTTGACGCCGGTGAGAGCGAGGGGGACGAGCTTCAATGGTGGGTTCAAGACTCCCAGGGGGCTTCTGTGGAAGTCCACCCGATTCCAGACCGAAAGCTGGCGCTTCTGCTTGCCCCCAAGCCGGGGACGTATCAGGTCTTCTTGACCGCGATTAAGAAGGCGCCGGCGGCCAAGCACGAAGCCGTCCGAACGATCACGGTGGGCGAAGCGACGGTCCCGCCGCCGTCGAGCCCCCCGGTCGGGGAACCAAAGGCCGCGCTGGCCGCGCCTTCGTATCTCTTTCCAGGTACGGCGATGGTCCTTGACGGTCGTTGCAGCAAGGGCTTGCTGAAGTGGTCCGTCGTCGGCCCCCGGACGGACATCGTCGTCACCTCGCCCAAGGACGCGCCCGCCGACTCGCTGGCGATCCTTTTTAATCCACCGTCGGGCCGTTACACGGTTAAACTAACCTCGAAGGGAGTGAAGGAGAAAGCCGGACCCGTCGTGATCCATGAGAACGTCGTAGTGGTCAACGTTACTTCCAAGGCACCCTTGGTCCCCGTGGAAGCGAAGTCCCCGCTTCCGCTGACGAACGGTTTGATCCACGTCACCCTCGTCATCGATCTCAACAACGTCCCGCCTGAGTACGCGAACCTCGTATCCGGTGAGAAGATCAAACCCGCACAGGGCCTCCTAGCGTTCAGCTACTGGGTGAGGGACTTCTCGGCGGCTGATTTCGCCCATTGGAATTTCAAGCTCTTCCTCGACGGGTTCACGGATGACGCCTCGGGGAGGATCTGGCCGAAGGTTTCGTTGCCCGCCCTGATCCTCCAGAACCATGATGGACAGGTCCTTTCCTGCGAACCCGCGCCGACGACCCCTGACGCCGTCGTTGCAAAGGTCAAGGTCCTTCGCGGCTTGTGAAGCCGTCTCGCGCCTCCAGGAGTCGGGTATTGAGGGCGTCGTCGTCGCGGAACGGCGCCTACTCCCGCCTACGGTCGTCCCGGCTTCCTTGCGTGTCGACCGTTCGAAAGCAGGCTCTCCTCCCTCCACGAGCAGGACGATTTCGCGTCGCGTGTTGCGCCGACCACCCCTGTACTCGGGGGCCGTGGTCACATTCGGGCGAACTCGGGGCGGACCAGCGACCAGGAGGGCGCGGTTCGGCCGATAGTCCGGCGTCGGGCCGCCGGGAGACGCGCGCCGGGTGGCGCGGTCGTATCGATCGGATCGACGTCCCCGGGAGAAACGATCGTCTTCCGTCTTGACCGTCGCGCGGGTTGACCGGTTATTCTGGATGAGGCAGACGTGGTGACTGGGCAGGCGTTCTGGCGGACTTATGCTGATTTTGAAGCGGTCCGCGCTGGGGAAGTTGGGATTTTGGTAAGATGGATTGAGCCGATGGACGGATATATGTCGTACCTTATCATGAAGAGATGGTCTGCTTTACGACGGGAGTCTCCGAGGTCGCGCCCTTGGGCGTGATCTCGGTCCGCGGTCTGGGACGAGGCTTTCGATCAGATTTCGTGACGGCTTCTTACGACGGGTCGTGTCAGGCGACCATCATACATTGGATCTTCAAGAGAGGCCACCATGCTCGGCTTGCTTTTTTTCATTCTCCCCTGGTTCACCGACGCCCCCGAAGAACGCGAGATGACGGAGCGCATGGTGCCACAGGGGTTCCACGGGAATTACTGGGGACCCAGCGCCACCAAGGCGCGCAGCGAGGGTCGGCTGCCGGCGATCACGATGACTCCGAAGATGCAGCAATGGGACGCCTGGGGCAAGAAGGTCCTCCGCAGCGGCGACATCCTGTTCCGGATGGGGGACGCGCGGTTGGCGCACGGCTATTTCCCGATGAGCCGGTTTCTGGCGAACGCCAGCAACAGCAAGTTTTCGCATACGGCGATCGTCTCGATCGAGGAGGAAGGGCCGGTCGTCTACGACACGACCCGCACCAGCGTGGCCCGACAGCCGTTCTGCGTCTGGATGCTCGACAACGTCGGCAACTTCGGGGTCAAGCGGCTCAAGCCCGAGTACCGCAAGGCCATCCCTCGCGTCATCGAATTCTGCCATGAGGTCTTCGTCAAACAGGTCCCCTTCGATTACGAGCTGAGGCTCGACGACAAGGCGCTCTATTGCGTGGAGATGACCGAGAAAGCGTATCGCCACGCGGGCCTGAAGCTTTCCGACCCCATCAAACTGGGCGATATGGAACGGGCCGCGGAATTCCCCCTGCCGATCCTGGGGATTGCGACGGCCTCGCAATACTTCCTCGACGACCCCTTGACCCTTGAGAAGGAAGTATTCTTCCCCGGCAACGAGCACCACGGCATCTGGTCGTCGCCGAAGCTCGAGGTCGTCGTCCCGCCGACGTTCACTCCGGGCTATCCGTACATGGCCGACCACGGCCTGCCCAAGGTCGCCGCCAGCGCGAACTGAGCCGTTCGGCGTTGCTCCGCGCCTCACTCGTTCTCGTGGGGCGCGCGTTCCAGCCCGCCGGGAGAAGGTGTTTGACGACGAAGTCGACCGCTTCTCGGGCGCTTCCTCCGCCCCCCCGACGTGGATCCGGTAGGTTCCATCCCCGGCCGGAACGGAGACGTCATTCATCGCGGACTCGCCGAATCAGCCTCGCCTTCTCGTCTTCCCCGCGCCGAGCCGCATGGAGACGAACGCGCCCAGCGCGGTCAGGCCGATGCCTCCGAGTTCCATGATGGCGTTCCAGCGGACGCCGGCCAGCGTCGAGTTGATGACGACGTCGACGTGATGGAACGACGACGCCCGGATCGACACGAAGGCCAGCAGCAGGACGATCCCCACCAGCGCCGTCAGGTTGCGCTTCAAGTTCTTTCGGGCGATCCACGCGAACCAGAAGGCCGCAATCAAGGCGACGACGCCGGCTGCGGCGACGAATGCCAATTGCACCGCTCCGCGTCGCTCATACCAGCCCTGTTTTCTTGAGAACGCCCTGCCGATCTCGGTCAGCAGGCTTTGCAGGTCGAGCTGCTTGTTCACCCCCAGGAACGACAGCAGAACGGAGAGGATCAGCCAGAACGTCGGGCTCGCGGCCCGGTCGCCGGCCAGCTCCGCGCGGCGGTCGCTTCGCCAGACCCACCCGCAGGCGACCGCAGCGGCGATGTACGCAACGACCGTGACCCAACCGAGGACCGTCGGATCACCGATCCCAGGGCTCCAATGGCCGTTCCGCATCGCGGCGAGAATGATCACGTCATCCAAAATCAACGACTCCCGAGAGTTCCAATCGGCGTCCGGCCGCTGCACTAATGATGGCGCATTCTAGTGGATGCGGGAGCATTCTTCGAAGCCCAACGCGGAAGCCCTTGACCTCCGGACGTCATCACACGCCCGCGGCGTCGACCGTACGCGACGAGACGCCGGCAGGCGGGGTGGCAGAACGAGTGGTCGCTGGAGTTCCCAACCGAGAGCATCTCGATGCGCGACCGAGATCGCTTCGAGTTCGGGTTCGGCCGGGACGGCTTCGGGCTGGGCGATCGACAGGCCGGCCGGCGGGGCGACGGCCGGAACCACGACATCTTCGGCGATTAGGCGTTCGGCGTCAATTAACATACCTACAATTCGTCTTCTATCGGCTTGATG
>CALCIC010000486.1 GCA_937907405.1 uncultured Isosphaeraceae bacterium
AGCGCCGCCCCGACAGTAAACCCGCCGATTCCAGGACCCGGAGCATTCCCACCGTGCTGGTCTCATTAGGGCAGAAGACGCCGTCGATCTTGTCCCGGTACCGCGTCACCAACGTCTGCGACTTCTGCTGGGCCGACTCCTGCGTCGCCCCGGCGTACTCCGCGTCCGACAGATACGTGATCCTGGGGAACTCCTTGGCGATCGTGTCCGTGAACCCCTTCTCGCGCTGATCCGTGCTTTCAGAGCCCACCTGGTACCGCAGCAGAATGATCCGACCCTCGCCTCCCATCACTTCCCCAAGCCGCCTCGCCGCCAGAACGCCCCCATTATAGTTGTCGGTCGCCACATAGCTGACGGTCCTCGTCGACTCGAGCGCCGAGTCGATGATGACGACCGGAATCCCCTTGTCGATCGCCGCCTCGACCGGCTGCCTGAGCGCCCTGGCGTCGAGCGGCGCCACCACGATGCCGCCCACCCCCGCCGCGATCGCGTTCTGCACGAGCTGGATCTGCTGCACCCGATCGTCTTCCTTCTGCGGCCCCTGCCAGACCACCTCGACGTTTCCCAGGTCCTCCGCCGCCTGCAAGGCCCCGGCATGCACCGTCTTCCAGAACTCGTGCGTCGACCCCTTGGGGATCATCATCACCCGCCACTTCTTCGACTTCCCGCCCGACAGGCTCGCCGTCACGTTCTCCGCCTTGGGCGGATGCACCCGCTCGACCACCTCGGGATCGTTCAGGTTGTCGGGCGTCACCAGAAACTCCCCCGTCGAGATCCGCGCCTCGACCGGCTGCTTCTCCAGATGCTGAACCATCGTCTTGACGCCCAGCATGCCCATCTTGAACGGACTCTGAAGCACGATCCCCTGGACCTTGCCCTGAGCCATCGCAAGCAACGCCGGCTCGCTCGCGTCGAAGCCGATGAGAACCGTCGACCGCGCCGCCGCCGTCGCCGAGGTCGTCGCCCCCGGACCCGTCGCTTGATCCCCCCCCGACCCCGGAGCCGTCGACCCGCCGCACCCGGCCGCCAGCATCGCAATCAAGGCCGTTACGACAGCCCCCCAGCCTCGCCAGGTCATGGATCGTCTCCGTTCCGCAAATCGATGAGAACTCATAAGAAGCGACCGATATCATAGAAGGCGCGTCGAACCCCAGTCAAGCAACTACCACATTTTGAGAGGCCGATCCCGGCGTATCTTCCCACGAAGACTCTCCGGAGACCCCCGGATGGGATGTAGACACGCGAGCGACGACGGTCGCCGAGCTTGTATGACCAGATTTGGATTAAAAAAAAACAAACCGAATCGGCGACTGCTTGACACTCTTCGGGGACCTGCTAACATGCGAAACGTTGCAGGTAGATCTGGATGCGAACGATGCGGCGGGCGACGGAGACGCTCCTGGGGACAGGGGGGCGCCACCGCTCGGCACGAGTCGTCGAAATCGATGCGTCGCCGGGATTTGCAAGGCACTTCGTCAAGGAGGGGATCGACTTGGGCGCGATGACTTTCTTGTTCCTGCTCGCCGTGGCCCAACAGTCGCCGACGCCCGGCCGCGCCGCGACGTCCCCCCCGAACCGTGAGGACGTTCGCGCGGCGCTCGCAAGATGGTGGGAGGCCGTCGATACGATCGAGGTCGACTACGATCGATTGACTCCGTCGGAAGACGACGATGTGCAGGTCGTGTATCAGCAGTATCATCTGGCCAAGGCCCCTGGAGGAAAATATTCCACCAGGGCGGAGCACCTTCTGCCGGACGGCGGCGTCAAGGTGATCATGAATGAGCGGACGGACGGGCGCCGGGTCTATCAGGTGATGACCGTTCCTGGTTCGCCTGACGTCACGGATTACGTGAACATTATGTATTCCAAGAGCGCGACGGACCTGTACAAAGGGCCGATGAGCGACCTGCTCTGGATCATTATGCCGGGCGGGCGGCCTTTGCACAAGCGGCTCGACAACGGGGCCGAATTCGCGATCGAGCCGAACGAGTCCGGCGAGGATGATACATATACCATCCGCTTCGACGACTCCGGCAACGGACTCTCCCCCGTGCGATGCGAGTTGGATCCGCGGCATGACTGGCTTCCAAGGCGAGTCTCCCTTGGAGAGCCTCCTATGTACAGCGTTAAAGTCGAGCGATACACGCGTGATCATGGAATCGAGTTCCCTGCCGAGGGGGAGGTTACGCTGCTGAACCGATCGAATGCGCGCGTTTCTTATCGTTTTCTGGTGCGTCGTCTCTCCTTGAACGAACCTGTCAGTGACGATCAGTTTGGAGTGCCGGGGGTTGTGACGGGCACACTGCTTATGGATCAAACCAAACGCCAGAACAGCGTCGAAGGGGGTAGTGGGGCTCGCCAGGCCTTCATGGCGAAGTATCGACCTGAGCTCCCATCAGTCGGACCTCCGCCGTCGCCGATCGTGGCAGAGCGTGCGCCGCGGACCTCGTGGGTTCCGACCGTACTCATTATCGGATCGGCCGTCATTCTCGGCTCGTTGCTTTACATCCGCCTACGAGACCTCAAGACGCGAGCGGCGTGATCGAACGGAGAAGGTTTGTTCCATTTTATTGCGAGGTCAGGGCGGTCGACGGCGAATGCTGGGCGCCCGACATGCCGGAGGTAGGCTGCGAGAAGTTGGGCGCGGTCTCCTGCGGCACAGGTTACTATTGCGGCACCCATATGCCCGAGGAGCCACCGTTGCCTTGCAATTTGTCGTCCATCACCCCTGAGCCCTGCAATACCGTGCATAGAGTTCCCAGGAGCGGCGACCTGTGAAGCGGAAGGTTGGACGGGGATTTACTCTGGTCGAGGCGTTGACGGTCGTCGGCGTCGTCGGTCTGCTGGCCGGCTTGACGCTGCCGGCCGTGCAGCGAGCCCGAGAGGCCGCGGCCCGAGTCGCTTGCTCGAACAACCTTCGACAGATCGGACTGGCCCTGAACGCCTACACGGCGGCGCTGGACCGCATGCCCTTGGGGGTCGGCCTGCCCAATCGAAAGCAAGTAGGCCCGGACAGGATCGTCCTGTTCAAGCAGTATTCGGTCTTCGCTCAATTGTTGCCCCACCTCGAGCGGCGCGCTCTCTTCGACGCGACCAACTTCGACGTCGGGTTGAACGATTTCCTTATGCATCCAGGTCGCGGCGCCACGGCGGGGATCGAAGCCAACCGAACCGTTGCGGCTTCGACCGTCGCGACGTTCCTCTGCCCCAGCGATGCGCACCTTCAGCCATTGGATTTTGGAGGGTGCAGCTACCGTGCCAATTTGGGGGCCAGCGGGTCCGCGTTTCCTAGCGACGGCCCATTCATGGACGGGCTCCGATCGACGGGCCCTGCGGCGATAACCGACGGGCTAAGCGCCACCCTCGCATTCTCAGAGAAGTTGCGAGGGTCGGGAGGTTCAAGACCACACCCAAGACGCGACATGTATTATATGGACGCTGGATGGTCGCATGTTCCTGAGCGATCCTATGAAACATGTTCACGGTCCCTGAACACCGATTCTCGTTCCTTCACGAAAGGGGGCGCTACGTGGTTGATCGGCACCCTTTCACAGTCGTGCTACAACCACGTCATGGCCCCCAATGACCCTGTTCCCGATTGCGTGCAATCGCGTATGGTGCCAGTAGGCGGACTGGTCGGAGCGAGAAGCGATCATTCCGGCGGCGTCCAGGGGGCGTTTTGCGACGGCTCCGTCCGATTCATCCTCAACGGTGTGACACGTGAGGTTTGGAAGGCCCTGGGCACGCGGGCCGGCGGCGAGTTGATCGAGGCGTCATCCTTTTGAATCCATTTTGGGGGGGGCGTCCCTTGCATTTCAATCTCCGGAGGTTTTCAGCGTGCCTTGCCGTAGTCGGTGTCGGCCTTGTCCTGCATCTGGCGGCGAAGCGCGACAAGAGCCCCGCGGCCCTGCCCATCGGGCGGATCTCGCCGCCGACGATGCGAGTAACCGCCGATCCGAAAGCGGGAAGCGTCCAGGTCTCCTTCAAGGTCGTTAACGAGGGAACGACCGAGTTGACGCTCGGAGCGCCCGTCACCGGTTGCGGATGTACGGTCGCTTCGGTGGAGCCGAAGATCGTCGCTCCCGGCCACTCGGCCGTCGTCACGTTGAGCGCGAAGCCGCCGCACGCCGGGGAAAAGCCAGTGGAGGTCCGCGTCCCATCGAACGGATTCGAAGCCGGTGATTCCCAGGCCGGCGAGTTGGTGTTTCATTTGACCTTGGTCGGAGACTCGAAGCCGCCGTTCGTCACATCCTCGACCGAAGCCGCGCAATTCGGCGAAGTCGTGCCGAAGGACCTCCATGCCGAGGTGAGCATTGATACGAGGGAGGCGGAAGCCGACACCCCCTGGATCGATCGCGTCGTCAGCGATCTCCCCGGACTCAAGGCGTCGGGAGGAGTCGAACTCGCGCGCGTCCTCTCGCCGGGAGTGGTGTGGCGACGATATCAGTACGAACTCGTGTTCGATCAGCCTCCCCCTCCCGGGGAAATCACCGGGAACCTCCGGTTTCAAACGCGCGGAGTCGGCGCGACCCCCCTGACGCTCCCCATTCGGGGCCGGGTGCTGCCGCCGGTCTATGTACGGCCGTCTCGGCTCTATGCTCGATATCACGAATCGGAGGGGCCGCCCCGCCTCCGATTCGCGGTCGTCGCGGCCGACCCGGAAACGAAACTGGACGCCGAACCCGTTGTTTTGGCTGGAGACCCGTTCGAAATTGAGTTGAAGTCGCGTACTCAATCAAGGCTGGAGTTCGTCCTCACGCCGCGCTCCAAGATCCAGGAGAACCTGGACGCCGAGGTGACGCTCGAAACCAATCAGCCGCAAGCCACACGCGTCACAATCCCCGTCACCCTTCGCCGCGATCCGAAATGACGATTCCACGCGGCCGACGCCGTTCATAAGGCCAAGGGCCCAAGCCCATCTTGCGCGAGAGGAAACCAGGCCCTTGCAAAAATAATCGGCAGGGTGTTGACCTCCGGCGGGAATCCGGTAGTATGTCCCTTGTCGCCAGTGAACGTCGG
>CALCIC010000487.1 GCA_937907405.1 uncultured Isosphaeraceae bacterium
GGCCACAATCTTCTCTCGCAAAAGCGCGCCCCCGCCTCCCTTGATTAGCCTTAGCTCATCATCGATCTCATCGGCGCCGTCGACCGTCAGATCGAGTGCGGGATATTGGTCCAGTGTCGCGAGCGGGATGCCGAGAGCCGCGGCCTGCGCGCGGGTCGCCTCCGACGTCGGCACACAGACAACCTTTAGGCCGGCTTTGACCTTGGCGCCGAGAAGCTCGACGAATCTGGCCGCCGTCGATCCCGTGCCCAGCCCCAGCTTCATGCCGTCTTCGACATAATTCAGCGCCTGCTCGGCCGCCTGTCGCTTCAAGTCGTCACTGCTCATGCCCGCTCCCAGGAATTCCGCCGTACCGTGACTTCAATGCTCACCCTATTCGGCGCGCCCTCTGTATGCTTCCGGCAAAGCCCTTTCAAGCGAGCGGCGTGCGACATGCCTTCGTGAAGCCGTGACAAGGGATAAGCCTGCCGGTACGGTGCGGCCTGATTTAAGGAGAATTCATGAAGGGTTGGACGATTGTTTTCGACCTCGACGGGACCCTTGTGGACACCGCGCCCGATCTCGCAGAGGCAACCAATTATGTGCTCGGAACTTTGGGCCTCGGCCGCGTGAACGAACTCGAAATCCGACCCTTCGTCGGGCACGGAGCTTTGGCCATGATCGACGGCGCGATCAAATCGCATGGCCGGACCTTGTCCGAACGCGAGCTTCACGACCTCTTCGAAGTCTTCATCGCGTACTATAGTACACATATCGCCGAGCGGAGCCTTCCTTATCCGCATGTCGTCAAAACTTTGGAGGGGTTGCGGGACGCAGGTGCGACGCTCGCGGTCTGCACGAACAAGATCGAAATGCAGGCGAAGGCGGTTCTCTCGTCACTCAAGCTCGACGGTTACTTCTCGGCTCTGACGGGACGCGACAGCCTCGGCGCTTATAAGCCCGACCCGAAGCACCTCACCGGCACGATCGCGCGCGCGGGTGGCCGGCCAGAAGCGGCGATCATGGTCGGCGACAGCGAAACCGATATTCGCACCGCCAAAGCGGCCAAGATCCCAATCGTTGCCGTTAGCTTTGGCTACAGCATCGATCCGGTCGCCTCGTATGGCCCCGATGCGATCATCGACGATTATCGCAATCTGCCGCCAATCATCGGCAAGTTTGCAAACACGCCCGTCAGTACGTGAGCACCTTGCTTTCGCCCGACATGATTTCTTCGATGACGTGCGCCGCCCCGACAACGCCGCAGCATTCGGGGATCAGATCGTCCTTGTGCATGTCGAGAAGATCGAGGCCGGTCGAGCAGCAGAAGAACCTGACGCCGGCTGCGTGCGCGTCCTTGATGAAATCGTGCACTGAGCGCGGGTCGCCCGGCTTCAGGTGCAGGGCAAGCCGATGGAGATCGATCGCTCGGGGGTCACGGCGGTCGGCTTCGATCCGGCCCTGATCGCCTACGACCGCCCCAAGACGTCGTATCTTGAGGCGACCCTGGTCGACGGCGCCCGGCTGGGGATCGTCGACTTCAAGCTGGAGAAGAACCAGGTTTCGGCCGTCACCCGGTTCGGCGTCCCCCTGCGGTTTCCGATCGCCGACGTCGTCGGGCTGACGTCGCGGACTTCGACCGTCGACTACCTTACGGAACGCGCCGTCGACGCCCACGACTACGTCTCGTACCTCGGTCCGGTGCGGCCCTACCGGATCGACGCCGCGGTCGACGGCCGGCCGTTCCAGCTCGGCGGCAGGCGCTTCGAGCGTGGGATCGGCACGCAGAGCCGCACCCTGCTCGCCTACAAGTTGAAGCCCGGCGACCGCCGATTCCAGGCGCTGGTGGGGCTCGACGACCGGGCCGGCCCGCTCGGCAACGTCGTCTTCCGGGTCATGGTCGACGGCCAGGCGAGGTTCACCAGCCCGGCCATGACCGCCCGCGACGCCCCCCGGCCGATCGACCTCGACCTCGCCGGCGCCAAGCTGCTCATCCTGATCACCGAGTTCGGCGAGCGGGGCGACGTGCGCGACCTCGCCGACTGGATCGAACCTCGGATCATCCGTTGATCCGACGTCGCTTCCGGGGCGGCCCGACGGCCGACCGTCGGTCCTCCTCTCCCATGTCTCGTCCCGCGTCGTCGCGGTGGCTTCGAAGGGCTCGTCCATGGCGGATTCGATCAACCCCGAACCGGAACCTCGCGACGAGCCCGATCCGTACCTGGTGCTGGGCCACCTGGCCTCGACCGTGGTCCATCAGGTCGTCAACTCCTTCAGCGCGATCGTCAGCCAGGCCGAGATCCTCAAGACGCGGGTCGAGGCCGGAGGGCTTTCGCAGTCCGAGGCCGCGACGCGGGCCGACGCCATCGTCAAGGCCGCGCTGGAGGGCTCGGCCCTCGCCCGCAACCTGGCCGACTTCAGCCGGAACGCCACCGCGCTCGGCGCGGGGGAGGCCGCCGAGGAATCGGTCGACCTCGATCGACTGGTGAACGACCGGATCAACGGCCAGAAGCGCCTCCCCGGGGTGAAAACGGAATGGATCGTCGATCTCGGGGCCGCGGCCCGACTCCCCGGCAACGCGTCCCACCTCCGCGTCATGCTCGACCACCTGCTCGACAACGCGCGTGAGTCGCTGCGCGCCGAGGGGGGCGTGGTCACGGTCTCGACGGCCGTCGACTTGGCCGGGTGGCTGGTCCTCGAAATCCGGGACGACGGCGAGGGGATGCGGTCCGAGGTGCTGGAGCACGCCCTCGAACCGTTTTTCAGCACCAAGCCCGGACGCCCGGGGTTGGGCCTGGCCCTGGCCCGAGGCATCTGGCGACGGCACCGAGGCGCGTTCTCGATCGAGACCGCGCCGGGCCGCGGGACCGTGATCCGGCTCTCATGTCCCCCGCCGCAACCCGCCCGGCCGAAGCCGGACGCCGGCGCGACGTGAACTCCCTTGCAACCCCCGAAGGCGATTCCCCGGAAGGAGGCTGCGATGCGACATGATCCCTTCCAAGCTTGGGCCGACGCCGACCGGATCCTCGCCGGCTACCTGGAGCAGGATCCCGGGGCGTCGAGCATCGACCTGACGAACGACCTGATCGCCGAGACGGGCCTGCATTGGTTGGAGGCGATGCGCATCGTCGACGACTACGTCTTCCGCAAGGCTCTCGACACGAGCGAGGCCGACTGGCGGGCGGTGCGGCCGCTGCTCCTTCAATGGCGGCAGGCGTTCTCCGCCCTGATCGCCGTGGTCGGAGTGTGGCATCTCGTAGTCCTCTTCCTTCCGCCGTTCATGATTGCGGTCATTCGCGCTCTGATGAGCCCGGCCGGGCTCGTGGCGTTCTTGATCATGATCGTCTGGGAGCGATCGACGACGTGTCGTGGGGAGGTCCTGGATCGTCGACCGGGCGAGAAAAGCGTAGAATCGCTATGATTGCACCGGGCGCGTTGGAGTCGCGCTCGGGGCGGCGACCCTGATAATCGGTCAAGGTTTCTGGCGGTCGGTATGGTCTTTTGTGTAAGATGCGGATATCAAACACAATCGGCGGGCGGTGGACCTGGACCCCGGCCGGGTCGCGGCGGACAGTCCGAAGGGCCGCTTGAGCTGAACGCCGCTTGCGACGAATCGCCGACTCCCTCAAAAAACCCGGCCGCCGTCTCCCACGACGGTCGCCGGACCATTGCATTGGGTCGAGTGGCGAAGCCCGCCGCCCCGGGCCGACGCCTCGCCGTCGCCCCGACCAGCCCGTTCATTCAGGAGTTAGGTTGAAATGGCCCCAGTCCAGACCGAAGCGAAGCCGATCGTCAACAAATCCCAGGCCCTTCTGTGGCTCCGCCAGATGATCCTGATCCGCCGGTTCGAGGAACGGGCGGAGATGCTCTACCAGAAGGGGAACAAGATCGGCGGGTTCTTCCACCAGTACAGCGGCCAGGAGCCGGTGGCGGTGGGGTCGATCGGCGTGCTCCGCGAGGACGACTACGTGATCACCGCCTACCGCGACCACGGCCACGCCCTGGCGTTGGGGATGACCGCCCGGGCCGGCATGGCGGAGTTGCTGGGCAAGGCGACGGGCTGCTCCAAGGGGAAGGGGGGCTCGATGCACTTCTTCGACGCCGAGAAGGGCATGATGGGGGGCCACGCGATCGTCGGCAGCCACATCCCCCTGGCCGCCGGCTTCGCGTTCGCCAGCAAGTACCGGGGCGAGGACCGGGTCGCCATCTGCTACATGGGGGACGGCGCCATCAACCAGGGGGGCGTCCACGAGGCCCTGAACATGGCGGCGCTCTGGAAGCTGCCGGTGATCTACGTCGTCGAGAACAACATGTACGCGATGGGGACGTCGCTGGCGCGGTCGAGCGCGAGCATCGACCTGACCACGCGGTGCGCCGTCCCCTACGGCATCCCCGGGTTCGTGATCAACGGCAACGACGTCGAGCTGATGGCCCAGACGACCCGCGAGGCCGCCGACCGCGCCCGGGCGGGGGAGGGGCCGACGTTCATCGAGGCCCAGACCTACCGCTACAAGGGGCACTCGATCAGCGACCCCGGCAAGTACCGGCGGAGCGGCGAGCTCGAGAACCACATGAAGAACGATCCGATCTTGATCTATGAAAAAATCCTGAAAGACCGCGGCTGGATCGACGACGCGGCGATCGAGAAGATGCGCGCCGACGTCAAGGTCGAGATCGAGGAGTCCATCGAGTTCGCCGAGGAGAGCGAGCAGCCGGAACTCGACGCGCTTTACGAAGACATCACGGTAGCCCCTTTCATTCCGCAGGAGTAAACATGGCGGTTTTTTCGTATCGTGAAGCGCTGAACCAGGCCATGACCGAGGAGATGGAGCGCGACGAGCGCGTCTTCTTGATGGGCGAGGAGGTCGCCGAGTACGACGGCGCCTACAAGGTCAGCCAGGGCATGCTCAAGCGGTTCGGCCCCCGCCGGGTCGTCGACACGCCGATCTCCGAGGAGGGCTTCGCGGGCATCGGCATCGGCGCGGCGATGGTCGGGCTGCGGCCGATCGTCGAGTTCATGACCTTCAGCTTCAGCCTCGTGGCCA
>CALCIC010000488.1 GCA_937907405.1 uncultured Isosphaeraceae bacterium
ATGGCGTTGACGAGCAGGTTCAGGACGACCTGGTTGATTTGCGCCGGGGCGCAGGCGACCAGCGGCAGGTCGCCGAATCGCTGCTCCACGACGATGTTGTGCCGTTTGAGCCGCCCCCGGATCATCTCCAGGCTGGCGGTGATGGCGTCGTGGAGGTCCATGCGGTCGAACTTGGCCTGATCGAGCCGAGCGAAGCCGCGCAGGCCCTTCACGATGTCGGCCACGCGCTTGACCCCCGCTCGCGTGGTGCTCAGAATCGGCTCGATGGTCTCCTTCACGTACGATAGGTCGACCTCCTCCGCAAGCTGGGCGACCTTGTCGGCGATCTCGGGCCGGGCGCCTTCCAGGGCCTCGCGAGCTTCCTCGTACGCTCCCAGGACGGCGATCAGGCCGCGGACGTCGCGCTGGAGCACGGCCAGGTTGCTCGCCACATAGGCCAGGGGGTTGTTGATCTCGTGGGCCATCCCGGCGCTCAGCAGTCCCAGCGAGGCCAGTTTCTCGGTTTGAAGCACGCGCGCCTGCATGTTGTGCCGCTGGGTCACGTCGCGGATCGCCCCCAGGAAGACGATCCCCTCGGGCAACGCGACCGCCGTGAGGGACAGGTCCAGGGGGAAGGTCTCGCCGTTCTTCCGACGGCCCCGGACTTCCACCGTGCGGCCGATGGCGCGCGACTCTCCGGATTGCACGTAGCGGCGCAATCCGCTCTCGTGGGCCTCGACGTACTCGGGAGGCATCAGCAGGGTGAGGGCCTGGCCGATGACCTCGCATTGCGAGTATCCGAAGGTCTGCTGGGCGGCGGCGTTGAAGTACGTGATCAGGCCCTGCTGGTCGGCGACGACGATCGCGTCATGGCTTCCCTCGATGAACTGGTGGTAGCGCCGCTCCGAGGTCCGCAGCGCCTCCGCCATCACCTCGCGGTCGTGGATCTCCCGTTTCAATTGTTCGACGGTCAGCGCCAACACCCGCGACCGTTGTTCGGCGGTCTCGCTCCGTTCGGCCACGCGCCGCTCCAGGGTCGCGTTCATCGACTTCAGCTCCTCCTCCGTCTTCTGGTAATACAGGAACGCATGGCCCAGGACGATCATGGAGGCGATGAGCCGCACGACGTGCCACCACCACCAGTCCCCCTCCCAGAGGCGCGAGGACTGGAACAGGACGCCCGCCATGCCGCACAGCAGCATGTAATTGGTGAAGAGCAGATTCTCGATCCCGCCGTCCCTGCGATATCGAATCAAGAACCACGACGCCGCCGCGAGGAAGAACAGGCCGCCGGCGATGTTGACCGCCTTGGCGAAGAGGGTGAACTCGCCCTGGCGTACCATCGTGGGGAGGATCTCGGGGTAGGCGGTCGAAAAAGCGCCGAACAGGCCGGCCGCCACGAGCACGATCAGCGGCAGGGCGCCCGTCGCCCGCAAACGCCCGGACAACCAGACCATGGCATGGAGAACGCCGCCGACCAGGGTCGCCGTGCTGTGCAGCCAGACGAAGGCGACGCCGGGCGTGGCGCAGGCGTGGAACCCGTCCAGCACCCCCATGCCGACGAGCGCGGAGGAGGTCCAAAGATAGGGCGAACCGACGCCCCGGGACCGCCCCAGCGAAGTGAGGACCGCCGCCAGCGCCAACCCGGCGAACGCCCCCAGCGCCTCAACGACCGAGTGGAGCGGAACCCGGACCCAGGAGACCGCCGGGAACAACCGATCCGCGACGACCCCCCCCGCGATCGGCAGGACGGCCCCCACAAGGACCGTGACCGCATTCGCGACGTGATGGCGAGCGTGGAATGGAATGGGGGACATCGCGACTTACCTCGCCGGCTCCCGCCCGATCCTGATCAGCCGTCATCATGGCACGAACGGCGGAAGAATCAAAGGGCTCAGCGAACCAAGCGGGCAAGGAAACCAACGATCGTCGATGCATCGACTCGCCTTGAAACAACCAGGCTCGTCAACTCATCCATTTCAGGTGCATGGCCACGGCCGGGCGCCCGGGGCCGATCGAGTGCGATCATTTGACAAGCTATACCAAAAATGGCATAGTCGAGCCATGTCGAAGCGCACTCCGGAAACAAAGGCCGAGCCGCCGATAGAGCCGGAAGAAAAGCCGGTCGAGTGGGTCGGCAGTTCCAGGGAAGACCTGAAAAGCTTCCCTCGGCCCGTGCGGGCGAGCGTGGGCGAATCGCTGTACCGCGCCCAGACCGGCCAGCGGGCCGACGGCACGAAGATCATGAAGGGGTTCGGCGGCGCGGGGGTGATCGAGATCATCGAGGATCACGACGGCAGCACCTACCGAGCGGTCTACACGGTGAAGTTCCGCGACGTGGTGTACGTGCTCCACTGCTTCCAGAAGAAGTCGAAATCGGGGATCGAGACGCCGAAGCACGTGATCGACCGGATCAAGAAGAACCTGAAGCGGGCCGAGGATCACTACAAGGAGAGGAGCGGCGGAACATGAGCGACGAGAAGATACCCGTGACCCGAGGCAGCGGCAACGTCTTCGCCGACCTGGAACTGCCGGACGCCGACCTGTTGTTGGCCAAGGCGCGGATGACGGCGAAGCTGGAGGCCGTCATGGCCGATGAGAACCTCAGTCAGACCGAAGTCTCCCGGCGGTCCGGAACCACGCAGCCCAAGGTGTCGAGGATGCTCTCCGGCAAGGGGCGCGGTTACACCCTGGACAAGATCATCGAAACCCTGAACACACTGGGCTGCAACGTCGAGATCAGGGTGATGAAGTCGAAGGGATCGGCGAGGGGTCAGATCATCGTCAAGTCGTGACGGCCAGGAAGTCCCCTGACCCTTTTGATCCCCCTGACCCTTTTGATCCACTGCGCCCCCCCTTCCGCCGCGTTTGAAGCCGGGGATTCCCGCTGAAATCGATCACCGCGGAACCCCGGCTGGAAACAGGGCCGCTTCTCCCGCGAGGGGAGAAGCGAGGATTGCGCGATCTTGGCGCGGTCGGTCAGCCGACGGTCGCGGGGGCGCGGTGGCCGATCAGGACCTGCTGCGCGGCGGTGACGCCCTTGCCGGGTTCGACGTCGAGGCCGAGTTCGGCGAGGGTCATCTCCAGGGCGGCGAGGGCCGAGATGACGTCGAGCTCGTCGGTGTAGCCCATGTGGCCGATCCGGACGATCTTGCCCTTGATCTTGCCCTGGCCGCCGACGGTGGCCACGCCGAACCGCTCGGCCATCTTGCCGCGGATCTGCGAGTCCTTGATCCCCTCGGGGACGCGGAACGCCGTCAGGCCCTCGGCCGGCCGGGCGCTGAAGAGTTCCAGGCCGAGCGCCTGGACGCCCGCCTGGCAGGCCTCGCTCATCCGGGCGTGCCGCTTCCAGACGCTCTCCATGCCCTCTTCGCGAATCCGCCGCAGGGCGGTCCGCAAGGCCAGGATCAGCGTGTGGGCCGGGGTGTACGGGGTGTCGAACTCCTTGGCCTTGGCCCGCGCGGCCTTCAAGCTGAAGTAATAGCTGTGCGCCTCGAACGCGTCGATCGCCTTCCAGCCCTTGGCGCTGACGGTCACGAAGGCCAGGCCCGGCGGCAGCATGAGGGCCTTCTGCGAGCCGGCGCAGAGGACGTCGATCCCCCACTCGTCGGTCCGGCACTCCATCGCGCCGACGCCCGAGATGCCGTCGACGACGAACACGGCGGAGGTCGCGGCGACGACCTTGCCGATCGCCTCGATCGGGTGGCCGGTTCCGGTCGACGTTTCCGAGAGCGTGCCGAACACGGCGACCGTGTCGGGGTGCTGGCGGAGCGCCTCGGCGACCTGTTCGGGGTCGACGGTTTTTCCCCACTCGGTGTCGATCGTCACCACGTTGATGCCGAACGCCTTGGCGATGCTCGCCCATCGGGCCGCGAAGTGGCCGGCGTTGAGCACCAGCGCCTTGCCGCCGGGGGGGACGGTGTTGACCATCGCGGCTTCCATCGCGCCGGTGCCGGACGACGTCAGGATCATCACGTCGTTTTGGGTCTGGAAGACCTCCTTGAGGCCCTCGGCCACCTCGACGATCACCTGCTTGGCCTCGTCGGAGCGGTGGTGGATCACCGGCCGGGCCAGCTCAAGCAGCACGTCCTCGGGGACCATCGCGGGCCCCGGCGTCATCAATCGCGGCTTACGCATCGACTCTTTCCTTCGTTTTCAATTCAAGCGAATCACGGAAACGGCCGTCCCATGCGGCGGGTCAGGTCAAGACGACCATTTTAGTCGGACGCCGCGATTTCGGTAAGGGATCTCCCGGCCGCCGACGCGACCCGTCGGCTTGCGAGGTCGAGGGGGCGGCCCGAGGCGCGGCCGAGTCGTTGAGTTCCTCGGCCCGCGGCGCGTCGCCGAATCCTCGTGGATCGACCGCCGATCTCCGCGAGCGATCCCCGCCGCTCGCCGGCGGCCCGAGTCGACGCGTCGATGCGCCCTCGCGCGATTCGACCCGCCGGGGGGAAGAGCCCCAGCGAGCGGAAAGAATGAAATTAATTAAATAAATACGAAAGTTGCTTGTTTTGCTTCGTCGCGTGCGCTTATGATCTCCGTCGCCGTGAGGTCCGAGCCCGACCGGCGTCGGGGTCTGATCGATTTCCGGGGTATTCGAGTGCATCGAGCGTCTCGGGCCCGGCGCGCCGCCGATCAGGTCGGCGCGCGCCGGGGGGACGCGTGTCACGAAGGAGGATCGCCGATGGGCCGCCGCATGCTTGACGCGTCCGTATCCAGCCCGTGTCGTCCGCGCGGACGGCGGGGCCGTCTCCGTCCCGCCCCGGAGATCCTGGAGGCCCGGAGCCTCCTCTCGGGCGTCACGATCTCCGACAGCGGCGGCTTCGAGGGGAGCAATCAGGTGCTCCAGCTCGGGAGCAAGGGGGGCGGCAGGATCGAATACACGTACGAGCATTACTCGATCCCCGACAACTTCATCATCCGCTACGAGGGGCGGAACCTCCTGGAGACGGGGTTCGTCGGCGGCGGCCGGTCGGGGACGATCCAGGTCCCCGCGGGGAATTCGGACACGGCCCAGATCATCGTCGCCACGAACGACTCCGGGA
>CALCIC010000489.1 GCA_937907405.1 uncultured Isosphaeraceae bacterium
CGGCCAATGATGCCTTTAAAAGCAGTAACGATCTGCTTATTCGCGGGACTGCTCGCAGGATGTTCGAGCGTCGCCGTGATCAAGAACCCCACCGCCGCGGACACCGGCATCAGGTACTGGCGACCGAAGCCTTACCTGCTGGTGACGCCGGCCGACGCGACCGGTCGCATGGTCAAGCTGAAACTGGAATACCTGCCGGACTATTCCGAAGAGTATTCGATTCACCCTCAGGGCAAGAAGCCGCCCCAGGTGCAGCTCAAGGACGGCTGGAACCTGGTCGCCGTGGGGGGCCCCGCCCCGCCGCCGGAGAAGCCTGAGGAGGGCGCGCCGCCCCCGCCGCCACCGTCCGGCGATCCGATGAAGCTGCCCGAGTACGTCGTCGCCGCCACCAATATTCCGATCGGCTACTACGAGTCGGTCTTCGACAGCACGGGGACCAAGAAATACCTCAAGGGCTGGCGCTACGTCGGAATGACGCCCATGGGAGGCGGCTCGCCGATCGGCATGGATCCGAAAGGACTTCCCAACGGCGGTATGCCTCCGGGCTGTCCCCCGCCGCCGCCGGGCTCCGTGCTCCCCGGCCCGCTTTATGGAATGGTCTTCTTCAACGGCGTGATGACCTTCCGCCAACTCGACGAGATCGCCAACAACATGACGTGCCCGCAGTACGTCAAGGTGATCCCCGACGCTCCGACGCCCCCCTCGGCGCCTCCGGATGCTGAGACCACTCCGGACAATCCGGCCGGCAGGGGGACCGAGACCCAGCGAGAAGGCGCGGAGACCAAGCCCGAAAAGCCGACGACGGAGCCGCTGAATCCGTCGCTCACCATTCCCCCGGGGGCCTGGAACAGCCCCCCGGCGTCCGCCGTGCGGACCGACGGCAAGGTGGTCCAGGCGTCCGCCTCGGCCCCCCCCGTCAAGGCCAAGATCCCCCCGCCGAGGATCTGGAACTCGATGCCCGGCTCGCACTAAACTCCGCTTGACGCGGAATCGAGAATACGCGGCGTCCCGGAATCCGTTCCGGGACGCCGTTCTCGTTTTCCGACACGGGGAACCGGCCCGTGTTCCGATCAAGCAAAGCGGAGCGACGACGAAGACGCGGCTCCCCATCGTAAGCCGAACTCGCGGGCCGCGTATTCTCTTGGCCGTTCATGGGTTTTCTGATTGAGGCGGTCGTCGAGAAGCCAGTATCGTATATAAATGCCGCCGCGCGATCGTGCGACGGGACGGCTGGGATCGAATCCAGAAGAGTTACGCCACCATGACTTCCGCAACTTCGCCCGCGGCTCGGATCACGAAGCCGCGGCTCTCGCTGCTCATCGTGGAAGGCGCCGTCTCGGCGGTCGCCGCTATTCTGCTGGCCTGGCTGCTGCTCTGGTTCATCCGGCAACGATCAAGAGACCTGCGGATCGAGGCCGTGTACGTCGCCCCGACGTTCTCGACCGCGACGGACGCCCCCTTTCAGGCGGCCGACGTGCGGGCTCTTCGCGGGGTCGGGCCCTCCGACGACGTGGCGGCCGTCGGCCCCGACGGGCTTGCCGACGCGGTCAAAAACATCGTCGCCCGACCGGAGTCCGCAGTCGTCGTGTACGTCTCCGCTCCGGTGATCGGCGACGGCCCGAACGCGCTGATCGGCTCGGCCTCCATCCGTTCTCTGATCGAAACGGTCGTCGAAACCGCCCGGCGCGACGTGGTGCTGGCGCTCGATCTAACGCCGCTCGACAGCGACCGCGATCTCGGGGTCTATGGGAATTGTCCGTACCAGGGACTCGCCGAGTCGGTCTCGGGCCTGACTCCGGGCGACCGCTGCGTCTACATCCTCACATCGAGCGCCCCGGCGCAGAAGAGCTGGGGGGCCGACGGGCTGGGCCAGTCGACGTTCGCCTATTATCTCCGCGAAGGACTCGGCGGCGAGGCCAGGGGCTGGGACGCGCCGGAGACCTTCGGCCAGGTGTCGGTCGAGGGGCTCCATCGTTACGTCCAACGACACGTCTCGCGCTGGGCCAAGACCCACCGCAACGCGATCCAGACGCCCATGCTCCTGAAAATCGGCGGCGGCTCGCGAAAGGTGAGTCTCCCCTACCGCAAGAACCTCGACCAGAAGCTTCTCGAGCCGGTCGGCGCCGCGATCACGGCGAATCCGCCCTCCGCCCCGGAATCCCGGCCCGAGCCCGCCGAAACGGCCGCGACGGCGAAGAAGGACGCTCCGGCGACCGATGCGGCGGCGAGCAAGGCCGAACCGATCAAGGAAGTTCCGTCTGCGCCCCGCGACCGGGCGTTCGCCGACCTCCTCAAGGAATGGAAGCGCCACGACGATTTGCTCAGGCAGGAGCCGTATCACGAGCTTCCCGCGTCGTGGCGGTCGTACCAGGCCGGCCTCATGCGCGTCGAGCGGCGGTTGCGGTCCGGCTGGCGCGTCCCGGGGTCGATCGATTCGGTTCAGGAGGAGATCGAAGCCGTCGGACGTCGACGCGACGATCTCGAAAATCGCCTGAAGACGATCCGGGATTCCGACGCCGCGTTCCCCCTGCGGCCGGCCCGAGGCGCCGAGCAGGGAAAGCGGGCGATCACCGATTCGCTGATTTACCTGACCGGCGCCGGACCGGAAGACGACGGCCTTTACGCGGCCCCTCTCCCGGCGAAAGAGCCCGCCGACGCGGCGAAAGAGCCGAAGCCCGCGAAGCACGATCCCCCGCGAGTGCTGGCCGACGCCCTGTTCGGCGGCTTTCCGGAGCCCTATCTGGAACTCCAGGCGCCCGCCTGGGCATTGAAGTTCGGCCAGGAATTCGCAGCGCCCGACCATTTCAAGGACGAACGGCGGGGCTCGATCCTCCGTCGGATGGTCCAGGTCCGCGCCCGAGCCGAGGAAGCGCTCGCGGTCGACCGCCGAGGGCTGGATTGGATTCGACCCATCCTGACCCTGGGGGACGACCAGCGTCGCGCGGCGCAAGACCAACTCTTCGCTCCCGATTTGACGGACGAGGAACGCCAGCGGCAACTCAAGGGCGAGATCGCCCGGTTCGACCGCAACTACGCCTCCGCTCTCGAGGTCGTCCAGGCTTATCATGACGCCCGTAACGCCTGGGAGCGGGCCGCCGCCGAACTTCCCGAACTCGCCGAATGGGCCGTCCGCGCCGGCCGGGGCGCCCCGAACGCGGCGTCGCTCCCCTCGAACCCGTTGCCCACGAACGTCGACCGAGGTCTGACCGCCGCCGCCGCCCTCGTAGACGCCCTCGATCAGGGCCCGCCGCGAGAGCAAGGCGCGGGCTTCCTTGAACTGATCAGGAAGCCGGTGGACGACCTTCAGGCCGCAACCCGAAACATCCAGGTCGCCGTCGACGAACTTGAGAAACAACTTCTCGACGCCGTGCGAACCGACGGATCGCAAAGCTGGATCGCGCTCGACGCAGCGCTCCGCGCGCCTCTCATTCCCGTGGAGAATCGTCGGCGACT
>CALCIC010000490.1 GCA_937907405.1 uncultured Isosphaeraceae bacterium
TGAAGATCCTCGGCGTGGTGATCGTGGTCTGGTTGACGACGGCTTATGTGATCTTGCCGTTGCTGTGGCGGCATTACGAGCATCAGCCGGGGATGGAGGACGCGCCCAAGACGACGTCGACGTCGCTGGGGTTTCCCGGCGATCCGCTCAACGTCGGGCTGATCGGCGACGAGCGCGAGATCGTCGAGGCGATGAGCCTCGCGGGCTGGGACCCGGCCGACCCGGTGACGCTGCGCACCAGCCTGGCCATCGCCAGCAGCGTGATCCGCGACCGGCCGTATCCCGACGCGCCGGTCAGCCCGCTGTTCGTGTTCGGCAGGAAGCAGGACCTCGCGTTTCAGAAGCCGGTCGGCGACAGCGCCCGCCAGAGGCACCACGTCCGGTTCTGGCGGTCGACCGATCTGGGCAAGGACGGGATGCCGCTCTGGATCGGCGCGGTCACGTTCGACCGCAGCGTCGGCTTCAGCCGATGGACCGGGCAGATCACCCACCACATCGCGCCCGACGTCGACGCCGAGCGCGACGGCCTGATGGCCGACCTCCGCCGCGTCGAGCGGCTGAGCCAGCTCTATCAGGTTACGGGGGTGGGGGCGACGCTGCTGGGCCGCAACGGCGGCGGCGATCTGTACTACACCGACGGCGAGTTGACCATCGGCGTGTTGACCCGCGCCGCCGCCGGGCCCGCCGAGGAACTCGACAACCCGCCGATCGTCAAGTTCAAGGACCAACTCTGGACCGCGATCAAGCCCTTGCTCGACACCGGCGCGGCGGCCGTCGCGCAGGGGGAGAGGCGGTGACCCTCGCCGTTCAGACAAGCTCCCGGATCGGCTCGCCCTCGGAGAGGATCGGGACCGGGCGTCCCGAGACGTCGGGGAACGCGGCCCGGTAGTCGACGCCCAGGTGACGATAGATCGTCGCCAGCAAGTCCTTCGGCGTCAGGGGGCGGTCGGCGGGGTACTCGCCCCACCGGTTCGTGGCGCCGACCACCTGGCCCATCCGCAACCCGCCGCCGCTGATCAGCGCCGACATGGCGGCGGGCCAGTGGTCCCGGCCGATCAGGCCGTCGGCGCGCGCCAGCCGGGGCGTCCGGCCGAACTCGCCGGCCGCCACGATCAAGACCTTGCGATCCAGCCCGCGCGCGTACACGTCCTCGATCAACGTCGCGATCGCCTGATCCATGAACGGGGCTCGATACTTCATCGCGTCGCCGAGGTCCCAGCGGGTCTGCACGTTGATGTGGTCGTCCCAACTGAAGTAGCGATCCGAGAGGGTCGGCGCCAGCGCGTCGATCGTGACGACCGACGATCCCGCCTCGGCCAGCCGGCGCGCCAAAAGGCAGCTTTGCCCCCACAGATGGCGGCCGTAGCGGTCGCGTAGTCGAGGGTCCTCGCGAGACAGGTCGAAGGCCGAGGCGACGGTCGGGTTGGTGAGCATCTGAAAGGCCGCCTCGCGGAACGCTCCGACCCCCTCGGCGGCCCCCGACTCGACGCCGCGCCGGAGGCCGTCGAACTGGGCGATCAGCCCCCGGCGGTCTTCCAGGCGACGGCCGTCGAGGTCCGCTTCAAGCGTCAGGGCCCGCGGCCGGAAGTCCGGGACCGACGGATCGCCGACGGCGAACGCCGAGTGCGAGGCCCCCAGGTACGTCGGCCGGGTCATGAACGGCTGCCTGGGGATGCCCACGTAGACGGGGACGCCGTCCCGTCGGGCCCCCCGCGTCCGGCTGGCCACCATGCCGAAGTCGGGATGCTCCGACAGCGACGTCGACGTGGGATCGGGCTGGATCGGGGTCTTGCCGGTCAGGACCTCGATCGAACCGTCGTTGTGCGCCGACATCGTGTGGTGCAGCGACCGGACCAGGGCCACCTTGTCGGCGAGCCGGGCCTGCAAGGGGAACAGCTCGCAGAGGTCCAGGCCCGGCACGGACGTCGAGATCGGTCGGAACGGCCCCCGAATCTCGGCGGGGGCGTCGGGCTTGGGGTCGTAGGTCTCCAACTGGCTGGGACCGCCCCACATCCAGAAGAGGATCACCGAGGCGTCCGAGGCGGACGTCCCGGCCGCGGCCCTGGCCGCGAGCAAATCGCTCAGGCCCAGCCCTCCCAGCGCCAGCGCCCCGACGCGGAGGAACTCCCTTCGATGCAACGGCCCGGGGCAAGGCGAGGCGGTCATGGCGATCCTCCGACCGGGGATGTTCGACATTGGTTGATCATACGTCCCGACGGGCCATCCCGGCAATCCAGGACGTGGACCTCGCGCGAGGTCGCGCCCGGCGACGAGTGAGGGGGGACGTCGAGGGGGCCGACGCCTGTTGGTTCCCATGCATCGAAGATTATGATAAACAGGAGGCCGGAATCGACCTTCCCGCCAGGACGCCTCGCCTTGAACGTCGACGTTCCACCGCCGCCCTCGGAGAACTCCATGATGACCGCGCGACACGGTTCCTCTCTCACCCTGTCGGCCCTCGCGGCCGGGCTGGTCTTGACCGCGACGATCGCGATCGGCGACGAACCGCGACCGACGCCGGCGCCGATCCCGGCCGACCAGGCGCCGGCGAAGATGAGCATTCCGCCGGGCTTCAAGGTCGCGCCGTTCGCCGCCGAGCCCGACGTCGTGCAGCCGATCGCCTTCACCATCGACCCTCGGGGTCGGCTCTGGGTCGTCGAGAACTTCTCGTACCCGATCTGGCGGGGCGGCCCGCAAGGCAAGGACCGCGTCGTCATCTTCGAGGACGCCGACGGCGACGGCAGGTTCGACCGCCGGACCGTGTTCTATGAAGGAGGGACCAGCTTCACGGGGATCGAGCTGGGGTTCGGCGGCGTCTGGCTCTGCGCCACGCCCGACCTCCTGTTCATCCCCGACGAGGACGGCGACGACCGGCCCGACTCCGCCCCGGTGGTCGCGCTCGACGGCTGGGACGTCAAGGCGCAGCATAATATGTTCAACGGCCTGAAATGGGGGCCGGACGGCTGGCTCTGGGGGTGCAACGGCATCCTCTCGAACTCGCGGGTGGGACGGCCGGGGACGCCCGACGCCGACCGGACGCCGATCAACACCGGCGTCTGGCGGTACCACCCGACCCGCCGGGTCTTCGAGGCCGTCGCCCACGGGACGACCAACCCCTGGGGGCTCGACTTCGACGACCACGGCGAGGCGTTCATCACCAACTGCGTGATCCCGCACCTGTTCCACGTCGTCCCCGGCGCGCACTTTCAGCGGATGTTCGGCGAGGACTTCATCGCCAATTCGTACAGCCTGATCCCCACCTGCGCCGACCATTTGCACTGGGCTGGGGGCCACTGGACCGAGTCGCGCGAGGGCGAGGGCCACGCCAGGCACGGCGAGGTCGGCGGCGGCCACGCGCACGTCGGCGCGATGATCTACCTGGGCGACGACTGGCCCGAGAGCTATCGCAACGGGGTCTACACCTTCAACATCCACGGCCACCGGGTCAACCACGACCGCCTCGAACGCAAGGGGTCGAGCTACGTCGCCCGCCATGAGCCCGACCTGCTCAACGGCAACGACGTCTGGTTCCGCGGCCTCGAACTCAAGTACGGGCCCGACGGCGCCGTCTACTTCACCGACTGGTCCGATATCGGCGAATGCCACGAGAACGACGACGACAACGCCCACCGCGAGAATGGACGTATCTACAAACTTAGCTACGGCGATCCCAAGCCCGTGAAGGTCGACCTCGCGAAGCAGACCGACGAGGAACTCGCCCGGCTCCAGCTCCACAAGAACGAATGGTACGTCCGCACTGCGCGGCGGCTGCTGCAAGAGCGCGCCGTCGCCGGCGTCGACATGACCAAGGCGCGCGCGGTCCTCGACGGCCTCCTCCGCGACAACCCCGAAACGACGCGCCGGCTGCGGGCGCTCTGGGCGCTGTACGCGATCGGCGCGCTCGACGAGAAGGCGCTGCTCGACACCCTGGCCGACCGCGACGAGTCGGTGCGGGGTTGGGCCGTCCGTCTCCTGGGCGACGCCGGGCCGATCTCGGCGGCGGTCGCGGCGCGGTTGACGACGCTCGCGAAGGGTGAAATCTCGCCCCGGGTCCGGCTGGCTCTGACGTCGGCCTTGCAGCGGATTCCGGTCGCCGATCGCCGGCCGCTGGCCGAAGTCCTGGCGACGGCCGAGATCGACCCGGCCGACCCGATGCTGCCTCTGATGACCTGGTACGGCGTCGAGCCCCTGGTCGCCGGCGACCTGGACCGCGCGGCCGACTGGACGACGCGGGTGCGGCTGCCGATGCTGCGCAACTACCTGGCGCGGCGGATGGTGACGGCCGACGCCGCCAGGGGGCTCGCGGCCCTCGGCCCGGTCCTCAAGGGGGATCGCGACGAGGTCCGGAGCGACGTCCTCGACGGCGCGCTCGACGCGCTCCGAGGCCGCAAGCAGGTTCCGCGCCCGGAGGGCTGGGCCGAGATCTACGCGGCGCTCGCCTCGGCCAAATCGACGAGCGTCCTCGAAAAGGGGCTGTTGCTGGCCGTGATCCTTGACGAACCGAAGGCGGTCGCGACCCTCCGCGCGACGGTCGCCGACGCCGGCAAGCCGGCCGACCGCCGCGCCCGGGCGTTGAGCACGCTGGTCGAGCGCCGGGTCCCGGAGCTCGGCGCCGAGTTGCGCGGGCTGCTGGGCGATGACGCGCTGCGCGGCCAGGCGATCCGAGCGATGGCCGCCTACACCGACGCCGACACCCCCAGGGTCGTCCTCGAAGTCTACCCAAGATTGACGGAGGCCGAGCGCGACGACGCGATCGCCACGCTCTCGGCCCGCGCGCCCTGGGCGCTCGCGCTGCTGAACGCGGTCGAGCAGGGGACCGTTCCGCGACGCGACGTGAGCGTCACGACGGCCCGCCAGTTGTCGGCCCTCAAGGATCCGAACGTGGCGAAGCGGCTGCAAGCGGTCTGGGGGACGATCCGGCCGACCTCGGCCGACAAGTCGTCGCTCATCGCCAAGTACAAGTCGGTCCTGGCCTCGAACGAGCCCGCCGCCGATCCGTCTCGCGGCCGGGCGGTGTTCCAGCGGACCTGCTTCCAGTGCCACAAGCTGTTCGACGGCGGCGGCGACGTCGGCCCCGAACTGACCGGCTCGGACCGGGCGAACGCCGACTACATCCTCGAGAACGTCCTCGACCCCAGCGCGACCGTCGCGCGCGACTACACGGTGTCCACCATCGGGACCTCCGACGGCCGCCTGATCTCGGGGATCCTCCGCGAGCAGAACGACCGCACCGTGACCGTGCAAACCGCCAACGAGCGGATCATCGTCCCCCGCGAGGACGTCGAGGAGTTCAAGCCCTCGAACGTCTCAATGATGCCCGAAGGCCAGCTCGAACGCCTCTCCGACCAGGAGATCCGCGACCTGTTCGCCTACCTCGCCGCCAAGGGGCAGGTTCAGGCGCCGGCGGCGGGGCGGTGAGGGTTTTTCGCTTGAGTCGACAAGCCTAAGGACGGGCGCGCCCATCGGTCCTTAACCGAGTCCAACGGCCGTCGATTCGCAGGCGGCCCCCTCCATCTGACATTCCATCGACTCTGCAAACGCAATGTCGATGACGTATGTCTTTTTTGGTCAATTGGTTGCGGCGTTTGAATTGCGTTTGGATTGCGTGCGTCTTCAGCGTAGATGCGCAATCCGACGCAATAGCTACCGCGTTGCCGGACCGGGATACCATCGACTGGCCCGCGTCGTTCCTTTGGGGTGGGTGCGACCGTCCGCCTTGAGTTCTCGAAGCAGAGTCTGAACTTGGTTCCGAGTCTGTGAGGGCAGTACGTCCATCAGTTCCTGTAGCGGGCTGCCTTGGCCCGCATTCTCGTCAATATGCTTTAGCAGCAGAATCTTATTCGTCTCCCGGTCGAGCCCCTTCTTGCGGGTGTATGCTCCCCTGCGCCCGATGAACGAGTAGAATCGATGGGAGAGGATCAGCTTGCGTCGTCCTGCCCGCTCGATGATGCCGAGATCAAGCAGCGAGTCGATTCTCGATCTGTAGTTCTCAGGCACCTTTTCTTCTCGCGCGACGTAGCCGAGCAGCATCCAATCGTCCGTCGAGAAGTTGACGGTTCGTTCCTTGCCTACCTTCTCCAAGAAGCGTATAAAGTCCGGATTCTGCATCGTCCCGTGGAGAGTGATTGCGACCTGGTATCGATCCGTGTTCGTGAAATCGGGCAACGGCTTGCTCTCCCGGATCGCCTCTTCAAACATCAGGTTCATGCCTTGACCGGATCGCTCTACCAGACCGCATTTCAGGAAGATGTCTGCGATGCGTCGGTTGCGCGGGGATTGGCGATTAAGGATGTTCTCGAGCGTAATATGGTACGGGAAGCCGCCCGGGCTGGTGATCTCGATCCGGCGTGAATACTGGCGAACGAAGACGTTCGAGCCGAGTTGATAGTCGCGGTGGCTTACGGCGTTGAGGATCGCCTCGCGGATCGGCCGCTCAGAAAAAGTGGCGACGTCAACGACGAACAACCCGTCCTGGTAGTGTTGGAGGTCGTTGCGTAAGTTGATCGTGTTCCACAGGTCTTCGTACAGGCTGAAGAAGCCCACACGGTATTCCTTGCGGGCCTGGGCCGGCCCGGATGCGTCGGACGACCGATATTCGAAGGTGATCTCGGCCTGGGCCAGGTGACGCCCGAGGGCGCGATGAGTTCCGAACAGGATCAAGGCGGCGTTGGTCACTTGTCCGTCTACTAATGCTTCCGCATCCGTGAGCAGTTGTTCGGTGGAGATGGAAGAAAGCCCCTGGTTGCCGGATTTCACGATCCAGCGCCGGCGGAAGTCCTCAACGGCCGCCGGCTCCAAGTCGCCGAGCGTCGCACGCGGGCAGACCTCGGCCGAGAAGTCGTTCCCTGCCTCGGCGAAGACGTCTCGCAACTGCTCGGGCGTCATCGGCACCAGACTGTCGCCGTCTCGCGTCCAGTAGACGCCCTTGTCCTGGACGGGAGTTCCGATGGGACGTGAGGGGATCTTGAACACGAGCACCCGGCCCTTCGGGTGATTGATCACTTCGAAATCCACTCCGAGATGGATCCGCTCGCGCAGCCCGCTGCGGGTTCGCTCGGGCTGCTCGAAAGCTTGACTGCCGACGACCTGACGCGGACGCCTGTCGCTCACGCCCAGGATGATCCGGCCGCCTCCATTGTTCGCCAGGCTGGCGCTGTATTTGACAAGTTCTTCGAAGTCGAATCGGTTCTTCGCTTCCTTGAACTCGCAGGTCTCGGCCTCCTTGTCTTCAAGCCATCCTTCCAATTGCATCACAAGTTCGTTCATGAGCCCGCCCCCAGCCGATTATGAATGGTTTCGGTGCTTTCGAGTGGACTCCCGCAGACCGAGGGAAGCCCGTCGTGCAGCCGAGCCGCCCGTACGCAATTGTCGCGGGTTGGCCGACGAGATGTTGCGAGTTGATCAGGCGCAATCCCTCCGACCGGTTCATGGATGACTCCGGCTTGACTTTTGCGGCCTTCATATGGCCGACGCCTCGTCAGCCAAGTTTGACGTCTCAAGCTGGGAAACAACAACATGGAAATTGCAAATATTAAACATAAATTCATTTACATGGGCGTGCGTGCGAGACGGGGGGGCCGCGTCACGTTTTCCGCAGCATGGGCAGGGGGACGTAGAAGGTGAGGTAGCGGCCGCCGTCGGTGAACAGCTCGCCGTGGGGGCTTTCGACGAGGACGGTGGCGCGGCGGGTGATCCGGTTGACCCGCCCCCGGTGGCGCGCGCCGTCGATCTCGAAGGCGACCAGGTCGCCGACGCGGACGTCGTAGGCGGCCGCCGCGTGCTCGCGAGGGGTGACCAGGTCGTGGGTCACCCCTTCGTGGGCGAAGATTCTACGCGAAAGCATATGAAAATTCTCGGCCGAGCAGTTCGACCGGCCCCAGCCGAGGAACTCGGCGAGGTGCAGAAGCTCGTGCTCCATGATCCGCTGAAGCGCTTCGAGCCGGTCGCGGCAGACCAGGCCGCCGATGACCACCTCGCGCTCGACGTGCTGGAACGTGCTGTACAGGAGCGTCGTCGAGACCGAGATTTCATAGTCGACCTCCTCGACGACCCGGGCGCCGACGTTGACCCGGCGGACTCGGCGGATCGTCTGGCCGGCGGCGCGGGTGAGCCGTTGCGAGAGCCGGAAGGCCATCGGATAGGCTCGATCCTCGGCGAGCATCTCGGAGAGCCGCTCGCGGAAGTACTCGCGGTCGTAGAGGCGGAACAGCAACTGCAAATCGTCGGTCCCAATGAGCGTGAAGCCCCCCATCTTGATCTGGGCCGACTGCTCGATCATGGTCTCATAGATCCGCCTCGACCGCGCGACGCCCTCGTCGGGCGCGTACAGCAGCGAGATCAGCCGGGCCTGGCGCCCCCGCCCCGGGCCCGGTCCATCCAGCATTGCGTCGTCGCTCATGTCCGCTTCCGCTTCCGCGTCCGGTTCGGTTCGGTTCGGGATGGTTTACCTGGGGGGGACCACTATCGGGATCATCCGGATGCAGACGGGCATCGGCGCCCACACCGGCTCGCCGACCTGCGTGAGCGCCCCGGAGTCGCGGTCGACGCTGAAGACGAGGATGTTGTCGGAGTCCTGGTTCGCGGCCAGCAGCCAGCGGCCGGAACGGTCGATGACGAAGTTGCGCGGGGTCTTGCCGCCGGTGGGTTGTCGGCCGGCGGCGGTGAGCTTGCCGGTGGTCGGATGGATCTCGAAGATCGCGATGCTGTCGTCCCCCCGATTCGAGCCGTAGACGAAGTCGCCGTTGGGGTGGACGACGATCTCGCTGGTCCAGCTCTTGCCCTGGAAGCCCTCGGGGAGCGTGCTGATCGTCTGGATCGTATCGAGCCGGCCGGCCTCGGCGTCGTAGGCGAAGGCGGTCACCGTGTTGCCCATCTCGTTGATGACGTAGGCGAAGCGGCCCGACGGGTGCCAGGCGAGGTGTCGGGGGCCGGCGCCCGGCGCGACCGTCGCGAACGGCGGATCATTGGGGGTCAGCGCGCCTTTGTCGGCGTCGAACTTGTAGACGAAGATCTTGTCGAGGCCGAGGTCCGCGGCCAGGGCGTGCTTGTTGGAGAAGTCCAGATTGATCGAGTGCGCGTGCGGCTGCCGCTGGCGCGCGGGGTCGCTCCCCTTGCCTTGGTGCTGGATGAACGACGAGGCCGGCTTGAGCATGCCGTCGATCGCGATCGGCAGGCAGACGACGCTGCCGCCGCCGTAGTTCGCCGCCAGCACGTTCAGCGCCTTGGCGTCGACCTTCAGGTGGCAAGGCCCCGGCCCCTTGGTCGACTGCTGATTGAGGATCTTGACGTCGCCGGTTTCCGCGTCGACGGCCATCGCGGTCACGGCGCCCCCCTTCACGCCGTCGACCGCCTCGACCTCGTTCACCGCGTACAGGAACGAGCGGGCGGGGTGCCGCGCCAGGAACGTCGGATTCGTGAGCTTCGCCGCCACGCCTCGGGGCGTCAGCTTCCCGGATCTGGTGTCGAACTCGAACCGGTAAATCCCCTCGCTGGGGGTCTTGCCGGTCGTGTACGTCCCCACGTAAATCCAGTACGAATCCGGCGTCAGCGGCGGCGGAGCGCCGTCCTCGGCCGCGCGCGCGGAGGCGCCTCCCAGCGTCGCCAGAACCACCAACCAGCCCGGAACGGCCCGACCAGCCGCCTTCAACCATCGTGCAACCGTCATCAATCAGCCTCCGGCAGGGACCCGAGCACTTATCTGAATAAGCACCGTGAGTCGACGGTATCACAGCCCTCCACCCCCGGCAAGAACCTCAAACGGCCCGCATCTCGTGCTTGTGAGCCGTTCCCGTGTTTGATTCGATGGTGGCGGCGGGAGGACTCGTGCTGAGAAATCATCCTCCCCCTGCAAGGAAACCGCCGGCCGCGGCAACCTTCCTTGCACGATGAGCGAGTTGGACCCCGGACGACGGATTGTGAGCGAGGGCTCGGCCATGCCGGAATGGGGGGACGTGCTGTCGGCCCACGATGGATGGCTGCGACGCGTCGTGGCCGTCCGGCTGAGCGAGCCGCAGGCGGTCGACGAGGTGATGCAGGAGGTCGCCCTGGCGGTCGTCGCCCAGCGTTCCCCCTTGCTCGACCCCGCGCGGTTGGTCGGCTGGCTCTACCGGCTCGCGGTCCAGCAGACGCTCGTCTACCGCCGCAAGGCGGGCCGGAGGAGGGCGCTGGTCGACCGCTGCGCGACGCGCCGCCCCGCGCCGATTGAAACGCCCGACCCCTCGCCTTTGGCCTGGCTGCTGAGCGACGAGCGCCGGGAGCTCGTCCAGAGGGCGATGCGACTCTTGCCTCCGCGCGACGCCGACCTGCTCGCCCTTAAGTACGGCGAGGGCTGGACCGCCCGCGAGCTGGCCGAAAAACTGGGCGTCGGCGTCCCCGCGATCGAGACCCGGCTGTCGCGGGCGCGGCGGCGGCTGCGGACCCAACTGGAATCCCTCGCAACCGACTTCAAGGAGCCCAGCCATGATTGACGCCGACCTCGACCTGACCATCGACCGGATCATCGACGGCGGCCTCTCCCCCGCGCAGCTCCGCGAGGCCGTCGCCCGCCTCGACGCCCTCCCAGACGGCTGGAAGCGGTGCGCGCTCGCCTTCCTGGAAGCCCAATGCCTGACCGACGCGCTCCGCGAACCGAGCCGCATCCACGCCGCGCCGCCGATTCTCCTCGCGTCGCCGCCTCGATCGCGGCGCGTCCGTCCCGGCCTCGCGGCGGCCGCGGCCCTCGTGGCGTTCGCGGTGGGATGGCTGACCGGCGGTGGTGCGGAGCGACGCGAAACAGAAATGATCGAGCCGGCGCGGATCGCTCGGACGGAACCGCACGAGGCGCCGGTCGAGCCCATCACGAAAGTCGACGAACCCGAGCCTGCCCCCGCGATCCGCGAGGTCGCGCGGCTTTGGTTCGCGACCGGACCCGACGACGAGTCGACCGCCGAGGTCCCGATCCTCGCCGGACCGGGGCTCGACTCCGACTGGCTGCTGAATCAACCGATGCCCGTCTCCGATTCCGAGCGGGCCGAACTGGAGCGACAGGGCTACGCGCTGGACCAGGAGCGCCGGCTCGTCGCCATGCCTCTCGCCGACGGCCGCCAGGTCGTCGTCCCCGTCGATCAGGTCGAGATCCGTTACGTCGGGGCCGTGTCGTTGTAGAGCGGGCGTCGCCCGCCGTTTCCATCCGTGAAGCCGTAACGAGTTTTGGATGGCGGGCCGCGCCCGCGCCACGAATTCCAAGGAGATTCCGATGCCGCGACTGATGCTTTTCCTGATGGCCGCGACCGGCCTGGGAGCCTCCCCCACGGACGACGAGCCGAAACCACCGACCGCCTCGCCTTCCATCGCCGAATCCTTCAAGAAAGACAATGAGGCGGCGGGACAATCTCCGCCGGCTCGCGTCTTCGTCTCCGAAGCTCGGGACCGCGGCTTGATCTTCCAGGGAGTCGGCCAGGAGTTTCGGTTCCGCTACGACCAGGATGCGGACCTCAAACTCGTCGCGCCCGACGACGCCCTCCGCGCGCATCTCAAGCTGCCCAAGGATCGCGGCCTGGTCGCGACCTCGGTGCGCGAGAACGGCCCCGCCTGGCAGGCCGGCGTCCGCGAGAACGACATCCTCCTGAGCCTGAACTTCAAACCCCTGGTCAAGCCGGAAGATCTCGAGGAGAAGCTCAAGCAGGCGGGTGGGAAGCCTCTGGTTTTGGAACTGCTTCGCAAGGGAGCGCCGGTCAGCTTGACCATCCGCCCCCAGATCCACGTGCGGGCCGTAATCGGGCCGGCTGTCGTCGAACCTGCATATTACCTGATCGGCATGGACGTCAACCCCGCCGAGCCGGCCCTCCGCGCCCAGCTCGACCTGCCGGATCATCAAGGCGCGGTCGTGACGGCGGTCGCCAAGGACGGCCCGGCGGAGAAGAGCGGCTTCAAGCTCAACGACGTCATCCTGACGGTCGCCGGGCAACCCCAGCAGGACTTGAAGACGCTCTGGGACGTCGTGACAAAGAGCGACGGCAAGACGATCACCGTCGAATTCCTCCGTGAGGGCGTCCGGCGCACGGTCGAGGTGACTCCCGAAAAGGGCAGGACGACTCGATCGGCTCGCGAGGCGCTCAAGGTGGACCAGGTCACGACGATCGTGCGCCCGGGCGTCTTCCAGGCCGCCCCTTCCATCCGGTTCGACGGAGAACCGATCCGCATCGGCCTGAGGTCCGCCGCCGCGCCCGACCCCTCCGCCAAGCGGCTCGACGAGATGGCGGCCGACATCAAGGAGCTGCGCCAGGCGATCGACGGACTCCGCAAGGCGATCGAAGAGCGGAAGTGACGCGCGGAAGCCGAGGCGAACATCCCTTCTCCCCCCGGGAGAAGGTGGCCGAAGGCCGGATGAGGGTCGAGGCGCTTCGAGGCGTGTACCGGACGCGAGCCTCCTCGCGAGCCGCAATCCGTGGTGAACCCGACGACCCTCGCCCGGCCGTACCGGCCACTATACCATCGGGTCGGCGATCTCGGCGGCCTCGACGACGGGTTCCTCGCCGGGGTCGATGAGGCCGGCGCCGGCGGATCGGACGAGGTCGGCGAAGGCGCCGTCGGACCGGACGAGGTCGTCGTACCGGCCGGTCTCGACCACCTTGCCGTCCTCGAAGACGATGATCCGGTCGGTCTCAAGCAAGGTCGTCAGGCGGTGGGCGACCAGGATCACCGTGCGGTCGGCCCGCGCCGCGTTGATCGCCTTCTGGACCAGCCGCTCGCTGATGTTGTCGAGCGCCGAGGTCCCCTCGTCGAGGATCAGGATCGGCGGGTTCTTGAGGAAGATCCGGGCGAGCGCGACCCGCTGCCGCTGGCCTCCCGAGAGGTTCTGCCCGCGCTCGGCGACGCGGGCCTTGTAGCCGCCGGGCATCATCAGGATCTCCTGCTCGATGCAGGCCGATCTGGCGGCCCGGCGGATCGCCTCGGGGGTGGCGTCCTTGCAGCCGTAGGCGATGTTCTGCGCCATGGTGCCGGCGAACACGAACGGGTTCTGGCCGACGTAGCCGATCAGGTCGCCGATCGACTCGCGCGAGACGCATTCGATGGGCGCGCCGCCGAACTCCAGTCTTCCCCCGGTCGGGTGGATCAGCCGCATCAACAGGCGGAGGAAGGTCGTCTTGCCGCAGCCCGACCGCCCGGCCATGCCGATCGTCTCGCCGTGGCGGATCACCAGCGACGCCCCGTTGAGCGCCGGGCGGCCGTGCTCGGCGGTGTACCGGTACTTGACCTGGACGTCGTCGGCGACGAACAGCGGCGCGCCCGGGGCCAGGACCGGCTCGCGGGGGTCGACCGGCTTGAACGACGGGTCGATCGGCTCGCGCAACAACTCGATCAGGTCTCCCACCCGGAGGCTGCTCTCGTGCGCCTCGTCGATGAACCGATGGACCTCGTTCAACGGCGCCATGACGTTGAGATAGAGGACCGAGAACGCCAGGATGTCCCCCTGGGTGATCCGGCCCTGAAGGTACAGGTAGACGGCGAACGCGAGCACCAGAATGTGGAAGAAACCCTCGTTGAGCGCCTTGCCGCAGCCGAACAGCGACATCTCGAAGTGGTGCATCAACTCCTTCGACCGTCGCCGCTCGGCCGCCTTCGCCACCCGGCGGATCTCGCGACGGTGGGTGTTGGAGGCGCGGACGTAGTCGATCCCCGAAAGCTGTTCGACCACCGTGCCGTCCATCCGCTCTCGGGTTCGGAGCAGGTCGAGCCGCACCCCCTTCTGGGTCACGATCTGGGCGACCGTCAGGCCCAGGGAGATCGGCACGACGCCGAGCATCGCCAGCGCGACCCACGGCTGCTGCGTCAGGACGTAGAAGACCGCGAAGCCGCCGGTGAACAGCGCGGGGACGAAATCGAGAAAGCTGATGCGCAGGAATCGGACGAAGCCTTCCGCGCTGCGGGTGACGCGGCCGTACAGCGAGCCCACCTGGTCCTGAGCCAGCGTTCCCAGGTCCACCTTCATCAGGTGGGCGACCAGTCGCACACACATGTCCTTGTCGATCCGGGTGCAGGCCCGCTCGACGAGGTAGCGACGGAGGACGTTCATGGTCTCGCGGACCAGATACCCCAGGCCGATGAGCGCCAGGTAGAACGCCGCCGCCCAGGCCACGGCCTCCGGGGTGGGACGAGTCCCGTCCTCCGCCGGCGAGATGGCGCTGACCAGCTTGCCCAGAAAGACGGCCGCCGCCGTGCCGCC
>CALCIC010000491.1 GCA_937907405.1 uncultured Isosphaeraceae bacterium
AAGATGAACCACGCGTCGCGGCCTCGCGGCGCCGCGGACGCGTCGAGATGACGCCGCCGAGTCGTCTCCTGACCCGCCGACGAACGCTACTGAGCCAGGTTGCCCCCACCATGTCATCGATCGTCGCGAGCGTCCTCTTGGTTCTGGGGTTCATTCTCTTCGTCGGCTTCTGCACGCTCGCCGAATCGGCCCTCGGTCAGGTCCAGAAGTGGCAGTTGCGCGGCCGCGCCGGACGGGGCGACCGCGGCGCCCGGGCCGCGACGGAGGTCGCTCGCGACCTGGACCGATTCCACGGGGCGATGCGGTTGCTCGTCGCGCTGGCGAGCGTCGTGGTCGGGCTCGTGGTGGGGGTCTTGCTGTGCGAGCGCACGGCCGACGCGACGATCGCGAGTCGGTTCGGGTCGTACGCCGGGCTGGCGGTGACGGCGACGGCGGCCGGCGGCGCGGCGGAGGATCTGTTCGTCTTCGGCGACTTGCTTCCCCGGGCGCTCGCGAGGAGCCGGCCCGAGGAACTCGCCTCGAAGCTGGGGCCTCTGATGCGGCTGGCGACGGCGATCGTCGCCCCCGCGTCGGGGCTCCTCCGAAGCGCGACCAACGTCCTCGCGCGATGGCTTGGGGCGAACCCCACTCTCGAGCCGCCGGCGACCGAGCAAAAACTGCTCGACCTGATGCGCGAGGCCTCCGAAGCGGGAAGGCTGGAAGACGCCCGGCATGCCATCTACAAGCGGGCGATCCGATTCTGCGACCGCCGCGCCCGCGCTTTGATGACGCCGCGCGACAAGGTCGTCTGGATCGAGGTCCGCGATTCTCCCGACGAAATCCGTCGCAAGATCACCTCTTGCACGCCTTCCCATTTCCCGGTCTGCGACGAGCGACTCGACAACCTCCTGGGGATCGTCCAGGCCAAGGACCTGCTGAACCAGGCCGCCGGTGAACAGGGATACCCTCTCAAGGGAATCCTGACGTTGCCGGCGTTCATCTACGAAGGCGCGCGCGGGCCTCAGATTCTCGACAGCCTCAAAAAGTCGTCGGCCCACACGGCGGTGGTCCTGGACGAGTACGGCACGGTCGTCGGCGTTCTGACGCTCACCGACGTCGTCGACGCCATCGTCGGACCGATGACCGACCAGTCGAAGGTCGACGACCCGCGGGTCACGCCGCGAGACGACGGCGCATGGCTGCTCGACGGCCGGATCCCGATCGACGAGTTCCTCGACTTCTTCCAGATCCATGAGACGCCCGACGACGACTACAACACGCTGGGGGGGCTGGTGGTCACTCAGCTCGGGCGCATCCCCGAGGTCGGCGAAGGCGTCTCGAAATTCGGCCTCCGCCTGGAGGTCTTCGAGATGGACGGCAACCGCGTCGATCGGGTCCTCGCCCGTCCCGTCGACGGGCTCGCTTGAAACAAGGGTCCGGCGCCGCGCTTCCTGGTGGTTCGCGCGGCGATCGCCTGATAAACTGCGGAGCGCGTCCGGCCGATCGTTTCCAGACGCGCCGGACGGCCGAGACCCCACGCTCCGACGCCACGCCACGAGGTCCAATCCATGAACCGCCCCCCCTCCCTCCTGATCACGCTGTTACTCTCCGCCTCGGCCCTCTGCGAACCTCGGGCGGCCCGAGCCGACGACGCACCGGGCTTCACACGAACCGAGGACGTCGTCTACGGCCGCAAGCACGGCATGGCGCTGACGATGGACGTCTTCACCCCCAAGGAACACGCCAACGGCGCGGCCGTCGTCTGGATGGTCAGCGGCGGCTGGTTCTCATCTCATGACGCGATCAACGCGAGGATGATCCAGGAGTTCCTCGACCGCGGGTATACGGTCTTCGCCGTCGTCCACGGCAGCCAGCCCAAGTTCACGATCCCCGAGGTCGTCGCCGACGTGAACCGCGCGGTGCGCTTCATCCGGTTCCACGCCAAGGATTACAAGATCGACCCCGACCGGCTGGGGGTCACCGGCGCGTCGGCCGGCGGCCACCTCTCGCTGATGCTCGGCACGGCCGGCGACGCGGGCGACCCCAAGGCGAAAGACCCCGTCGACCGGGTCTCCAGTCGGGTCCAGGCCGTCGCCTGCTTCTTCCCGTCGACCGACTTCCTCAACTATGGCAAGACCGGCGAGAACGCCCTGGGCAGGGGCGTTCTCAAAGGGTTCAAGGCGCCGTTCGACTTCAACAAGCTGGACCCCGAAACCCGGGTCTTTCGCCCGATCGACGACGAATCGAAGATCCTCGAAATCGGTCGCGAAATCAGCCCGGTCTACCACGTCAGCGCCGACGATCCGCCGACCCTGATCTTCCACGGCGACGCCGACCAACTGGTGCCGATCCAGCAAGCTGAACTCGTCATCGACAAGCTCAAGGCGGCCGGAGTCGACTGCAAGCTGGTGGTCAAGAAGGGGGCGGCCCACGGTTGGCCCGACATCCAGCAAGACCTCGTGGTCCTGGCCGACTGGTTCGACGCGCACCTGAAGCCGAAGCAGTGACCCGTCCGGTCGCGCGGCCGCCCGCCGCTACATGGACATCGCGGGCCGCTGCGACGCCGGATCGCCCAGACCGGGAGGGATCTGGAACGGGTAGAAACCCACCGGCGGCCGGGACGGCATCGGCCCCGGGCGTCCACCCCCGGGTGATCGATTCATGAACAGACTCGACCCCATCCCCCCCCGACCGCTCAGGCCGCGGATCGGGGACAGGGGGGACAGCCGGCCCGAGGCCTCTCCGACCGGCGACGGCGCGCCCGGCATGGCCATCGACCCGGACGCCGGCCCGGGCGTCACGTCGGTCATCCGCGACTGGACGCCGAGGCCGCCGCCCCGACCGGGCGTATAGGGCAGAAAACCTCCCCCCGAGGGAAGGTAGCCCGCGCCGCTTCCCGGGAGCAGGTTCTCCATCCCCGGACCGTAGCCGCCGGCGACGCCCCGACCGCCGAGGCCCAAACTCTGCGCGGGCGCCCGGTCGCCGACGAACGCGAGAAGGCAGGCGGCCAGAAATCCAACCCGGTTCGCGAAAGTCATCATTGAACCTCCTGCTTTTCCGTCGCCGGCGCGTCGAGGTCGATCACCTTGGTCTGAGAAGCCTTGGGTTCGTCCCCCTGGAACGGGCTCGACGATGGGGAAGGGGGGGGCGTCGGGTTGTCGGCCGGATCGGATTCCGGGCTCGCTATCGGCTCGACGGCGGCGGGCGCCGGCGCGTTCAGCAACTCCGGGGCCGGCGGGTGGGCGTTGAGCTGGACGCCGACGGCCCGTTCGAGCTGCGCGAGGCTCTTGCCCAGCTCGGCCTCGACCTGAGCCACTTGCAGCTCGACCTGAAGCACGTCGCGCCAGGCGCCCAAAAGAGTCAGGTAGTCTACGCCCGGCTTGTTGGTCCGGTATTCCGAGCTGGTCAACTCGAAGACGCGCCTGGCCGCCGGCAGGTTGTTCCGCCGCAGCAGGGCGAGCACGTTCTGCTGGACCCGAGCCGCGACGAGGGCGTCCTTGACGTCGCGATACGTCTGGTCGCGCTCGGCCTCAAGGAGCTGGGCGTCGGCCGAGGCCCGCGCCTGCGCCTCGTGGACGCCGGCGACGAGCTTCTTGTGGTAGACCGGCAGATTGAAGCCGACGAACAGGCCGACGTTGGGCATCCCCATGGCGGTGGGCGACGCGGCGTTGGCGCGAGTCATGTCCTCGAAAATCGCCCCCAGCGTGAAGTTGGGGAAGAACCGCTTGCGGGCGAGGTCGACGGCCTTCTCGTCGCGGGCGATCGCCGCCAGCCGACCTTGAAGCTCGGGGCGGCCGGCCATCGCCAGGTTGGTCAGGCGGTCAAGCTTGTCGGGGACGGCCTCAAACGTCAGGTCGGCCGTGGTTTCGATGGCCGTGTCGGGGTCGGCGTGCAGCACGCGGGCGAGTTCGGCGCGGGCCTCGCTCACGGCCTGCCCGGTCGTCTCGATCTCGCGGTCGACGTCGCTGACGGCGACCTCGGCCCGCAGGACGTCGGACTGCGAGGCCGTCGCCAGGCGGTACCGAACCTGGGCGATCTTGAGGAAGTCTTCCGCGAGCGCGCGGTTCTCCCTCAAGAGCGTCAGCGCGCGCTCGCCGTAGTGCAGGTCGTGATACGCCCGCTTGACGCTCGCGACGACGTCGAGCTGCGCGGCGGCAAGCTCGAAGAGCGCGATCCGAACGTCATGGTCGGCGGCCTCGCCTCGGAGCCTCAGCGTCCCGAACCAGGGGAACTGCTGGGCCAAAAGCCCGCCGTACGGCATGTAACCCATCAACGAATACTGCGGGGCGACCGAGGGGATCGCGAAGATCGAGTTCGACACCACCGGATCGTCAAGCGCCGTGACCTGCGGGATGCGGTGCCTCAGCGCGATCACGTTGAACTGGGCCGCGCGGACCAGGGGATTCTCGGCGAGCGCCCACCGGATCAGCTCGTCCGGCGACCTGGGCCTCCCCAACGGCGGAGCAGCGGAAGCGACGGCCGGCGACGGGGTCGGAGCCCCCTCGAACGAGGCGGGCGCGACCCGCGGGTCAAGTGGCGCGCCAGCGTCCGATTCTCGAATCGACGGCGGTTCCAGGGTCGCGCAGCCGCCGGCGGCAATGGCGGCCGCGACCAGGAGTGATCGCGGCAAACGTCCGTAGGATTTGTTCAAGACCTTCCCCCCCGGACGTCGAGCGGCGCAGGAACGCTTGCCGGTATCAGTCGATCGGTTCCGCACCAGGGAGTTTATCGGCCGAACCGCTCGCGCCGATTCAAGGGGTTCTGCTCTTCGTTCGGATTTTCCCAGGCTCGGAATACCAGCCCGACGCGCCCGCGAGGGAATCATCGATGAGGACTCCGACGGTCCCCCGCAAGGCTCCCCGGGCAATCCTCTCACTGGCGCGTCGGGCTGGTGTTTCGAGCTCCTGGGAGGGTGAAGTTCCGTCAGTCCTGACGAGGTCCGGGGCGGTTGACGGGGTTGCGGGGGGCCTCGCCGAGCAAGACGCGGCGTACTTCCCTGGCGGTCTTCGAACGCAGTTCGATGAAGCCCTCGACGCTGTAGAAGGCGGAGTGGGGAGAGAACAGGACGCGCGGGTGGTTGCGCAGTTTGGCGTCGTCGAGCGGCTCGACCTCGACGACGTCGAGCCCGGCGAAGCCGATCCGCCCCGATTCGAGGCCCTCCAGCAGGGCCGACGGGTCCACGCAGCCCCCCCGGGCGGTGTTGACGAGGATCGCCCCGGGCCGCATCCGCGCGATCGTCTCCGCGTTGATGATGTGGTGCGTCGAGGCGTCGAGGTAACAATGGAGGCTGACGAAGTCGCTCTGCTCAAGCAGGTCGTCGAGCCGATGGGCGCGTTGCACGCCGAGCGCCTTGTCGACCCCCTCGGGGAGATGGGGGTCGTAGAAGACCACGTTGAGGCCGAACGCCTTGGCGCGCAGCGCGGTGGCGGCGCCGATCCGTCCGCAACCGATCAGCCCCAGCGTCTTGCCCCGAAGCCGCGGCGCGCCGAGGGCGGTCGTGTAATTCCAGACCCCGCCTCGGATGGCGTCGTGGCAGGGCAAGAGCCGCCTCGCCAGCGCGAGCAGGAACATGACGGCGTGGTCGGCGACTTCCTCGGTGCCGTAGTCGGGCACGTTGCAGACCTGGACGCCGTGCCGGGTCGCGGAGTCGAGGTCGACGTTGTTGAAACCGACGCCGGCCCGCACCAGGCAGCGGCACCGCTCGGCGAGCTTGAAGCTCGCCTCGCCGAACCGCGGGACGTCGTGGAACAGGATGACGGCGTCGGCCAGGGGCAGCATCGACGCCAGCTCGGATTCGTCCATCGCCCGGCCGAGGGTGAGCGTCGCCAGGTCGTCGAGGATCGGCGCCTCGATCAAGGTCTCGTCAAGAAAGTCGGCGACCAGGACGTTGAATCGGTCGGCGGTGGCCATGACCTTGCACCTCGAAAGCGTCTGATTACGGAAAAAGCTCGGCTCCGACGGGTCTGGGAGACCGGCGGAGCCGAGCATAGCATATGCGGGTTGCACGGGTTCGTCACGGAGGATCGGCTCAGTCGACGCCGAGGCCGCGACCCTGGAATTCCTTGGACCGGTCTTCCGAAATGGCGCGGAGGATGCCGTTGCTGAGGCGTCGATAGAGGGTCGAGCGGTACTCGGGGGGCACGTCGTGGTCGATCCATTGGCGGGCCTCGGTCCCCATCCGCCTGACCCCCTGGGCCTCGGCGATCGCCCCCAGGGCGACGTACCGCTCGGAGTCGGTGGGATAGAGCACCAGACTGGCGCGGGCGTCTTCGAAGCGTCCGGTCGAGATCAGGCTGTCGATCATGATGCCCGCAAGCACGCCTCGGAGGCCGTTTTGCTGGACCGAGGCGACGGCCTCACCCACGAGGTTGTACGACTCGGTCGCGGCGTCGTTCTGGTTGCTTCGCGCCTGCGATTCGGCGACCAGGACCAGGGCTCGCGCTCGGGCCTCGGCGTTCTTGATGCCGGCGGCGACTCGGGTCGCCCGCGAGTACTGGCTCGACACGCCGGCGGCGACGGCGATCCGCTCCAGCGCGTGATTCCTCCAGACCGGCCGTTGGATCAATTCGGCCGCCTGTTCGGCTTCAAGCAGGACGTCGTCGGCTTGCTTCACATACTTGGCGTGGTTCTCGGCGGCCTCCTTGTCGTTGACGTCCCGGACGTCCTCGGCGGTCGGCCGGGCGTACTCGATCGCGATGGTGGCGCTGCCGTTGGCCATGTTCTCGATCGCGCGATCCAGGTATTCGCTGCGGTACGTCGGGTTCTTGATCCGGGCCGCCATGTAGATCGACCGCCGCCATTCCAGCCGAGCCAGCCTGATCGCGACGTCGGGCGTGAGCTTCTGGTCGGGGATCGCCTCGTTCCGCGCGTCGTCGCTGAAGATCGCGAGCTGCGGCTTGGCCTCGCGGAGCAGGGTCTCGGACAGCAGCCCCGCGACCGTGATGCCCGAGATGATGAGCTGATCGTGGATCAGTTCGTTGTCCTCAAGCATGGCCGCCGAGGCCGCCTCCACCAAGGCGTTGTCGGCCAACCTGAGCTGGTTGCCGAGGATGGCGCCGCGGGTGATCTGAAGCAGGACCCGGCCTCGCTCGCCCGCCTCGGGCAGCGTCTTGGCCGTCTCGATCATGTCCGGGGTGATCTTGACCGAAGTGCGGCCGTTGACGCCCTGTTCCTCCATCGAGAGAAACGGGATGAGCGAGGGGTCGTCGGGGAACTGGACGTTGACGCCGGGCCCGTAGGGGACGCTCCCCATTGGGAGGTCGGAGGGCCCTGGAAGCGGGCCGCCTCGTCCCTCGCCCGCCCCCCCCAACGGGCTTCGCTCCCCCGGAGGTCGATACACCCCCGCCGATCTCCCGGTGCCGGTCCCCACCCCGCTGCCCGAGGAGAGACCGCTGTCGTTCTGGGCCGAGGCCGGCGGCGACAGGCTGAGCGCCAGCGAGGCGATGACGAGTGCCGGAAGTCCGGCTGCCAGATGTGCGGGCCGCATGGGAGTAAATCCTCAAACTCGATCGGTGGCGACACCGACGAAGGGGTGGTCGTTTAGATGGGCTGGCCGGCGTACTGGGGACGCGCCAAGACCGCGCTCCCTTGACGCAAGGATGCCCTCCATTCCCCCCCCGGTCAAATCTCAATCCCGCGAACCTTGAGTCTTGAGTCCGAAAACGCGGCGCGGGTTGTCCAGAAGGACGAATCGCGCCAGTTCCAACGCCCGATCGATGCTCCAACCCTGGCCGCCGACCGCCTGCTCGGCCAGCGTCTCGGACAGAATCCGACGGTACATGTTGAACTTGGGAAGGATGAATTCGAGCTTGTAGGCGTCCGAGTAGTAGCCCAGCAGCTTGACCTTGGGAAGCGCCTGAATCCGCGCCTTGAGGTCGGCCGCGATGAACGCCGGCACGTTCGAATACCACCAATGGCCCATGGGGAGCACGTTGGGGAAGATCCACGAATACGCCGTCAGCTCGGCCCCCGCGTCGGGCGAGAGCGTCGACACCGGGAACACGACCGAGGCGAAGTGGTTGAACACGTCGCGGTAGTCGTACAGACTCACCCGGCGGTCGAACAGGTCGCGCCCTCCGGCGACGCCCGCCGGATAGACGTTGCGGATCGGCCCGATCATCAGATCGAACGGCAGCTTGAACTCGGCGCAATGCTCGGCCAGCATCCAGAACACCGTGGCGCGGACCTCGGCGTGCTCGTCGGGGCGGAGGTCGAGCCCCTGAATCGCCCGCCGGATCGGCGTGACGGCCCGTTTCGGCGCGGCGCGACGCGGAACGAAATCGGGGGGCAGACTGATCGCGCAGGCCCGCGCGCCTTTCTTAGTGAACCGCTCGAACAAAACGGTGAGCGCCTGGTCGAGACTGGCCAGGTCGACGACGTCGACGTTCGTGCCGCGACGAAGCCGGTCGATCGTCCGGGGTTCGTGAAGCTTGAGGACGAGATCGTCGGTGCGCAGGCAGGGGACGTAGGCGGACGTGTCCCATCCTTCCAGGTCGTCGTCGAATTCGTTGGTCAAGAACACCGCTTCCAGCCGGCTTTGGTTCCAGACCTGTCGGTCCCAGGACGGGCCGTCGTCCTCGTGCATCGCCTTGTCGAACAGGCCGCCGATGTTCGCCGGGGTGATCCGGTCGTCGGGATGCTTATGAAAGGTCCGCGCGATCTCGACGAGCCACGAGTACTGGACCGTGTTGTCGACGGCCGAAAGATGTTCGGCCAGGTTGCAGGCGCGGGTCCGGGGGTCGAGCGCGGGGTCGACGCGGTCGACGGGCATGCCCGAGGCGTGGGCCAGCTCCGTGTAATAATGGTATCCTAGCACCTCGTCGAAGTTGCGAGCCGCCGGCCGATGCGGGTCGATATGGGAGTGGGGGTCGAGGATCGGCCAGCGGCTGATCTCCTCCATCAGTTCGCGGGCCGCGGATGCGAGAGGTCGGACGTTGGGGTTTTCCGGGGTCGTCATGGGCTGCTCGAAAAGAGTGGTCGAACGATCGAGACGGCCGGGCGTCGCAACGTCGCAACATCCTGGTCTTCAAGTCGAGCGTATCCCAGCTTCCGCAAGCCACGCAAGAGCCCCCAGAGGAGCCTGGACTTCCATGAAGGTGGTCGTGACCGGCGGCGGAACCACCGCCCCCATCGACGATGTGCGCGTGATCACGAACGTGTCGACCGGGCGCACTGCCGCGGCGATCACCGAGCGCTGCCTCGAGCGCGGGGCCGAGGTCTGGCACGTCCACGCCCCCTCGGCCCAACTCCCCTACCTCCGCTCCGCCGGTTTCAACCTCGACGCGGCCGACCCTCGATCCGAGCACGACCGGCTGGATCGCTTGCGGTCGCAATGGCGCGCGGCGGGCGGCCGGCTGCACCTCCGCCCCCTCAAAGTCGGGACCGTCGCCGAGTACGCCGACGCGCTCCGGTCGGTGCTGACGACCGAGGCCGTCGACCTGGCGTTCTTGCCGATGGCGGTCTCCGACTACGAACCCGTGCCGCGCGAGGGCAAGATCAGCTCGAAGCGCGACGACTTCTCGATCACCTGCCGGCGGACCCCCAAGGTCGTCCGGTCGGTTCGCGACTGGGCGCCCTCGGTCTATCTGGTCGGCTTCAAGCTGCAATCGAACGTCGAGCCCGACGAGTTGATCCGCCAGGCCCACGACGCCTCGCTGATCAACCGCGCCGATCTGACCGTCGCCAACGACCTCCGCGACGTCAAGGCGGGCCGGCAGACCCTCTACCTGGTCCGTCCCGGCCGGCCGACCGTCGTCCTCGAACCCGGCGCGGACCTGGCTTGCCGCCTGGTCGATCAGGTCTGGGAGTGGGCGTGCGGATGACGCTCATGCGGGAGCCCCGCCTCGCGCGTCGGCCCGCTCGCTCGACGGGGAGGATTCGAAGGATTGACTTCGACGCGCTCGCCTTCGGTCAATCCCTCGACCACTTCCACGAAGTCCCTCGTCGCGTGGCGGGTGGCGATGAACCGCCGCTCGGGTCCGTCGGGGCCGACGACGTTGCAGGACGAACGCCCGTCGACGACCTCCAGGGCCTCGACCGGGATCACCAGGGCGTCGGCGATCCGTCCCGTGTCGATCTCGACGACGGCCGACATGAACGGCAAGATCCTCGGCGGGGTCTCGTCAAGTCGGACCCGCGTCACGTAATGCCGCAGCCGCTCGTCCCATTCGCGGTCGTTCTCGACGGGGAACTGGCTGACGCCGACGACCGTCCCGGACACGACGCGCCCGCCCAGCGAAGCGATCCGGACGCCGGCCTTCATGCCGATCTTCACCCGCGGCCCCATCGTCTCATGGACCGAGGCGAGCACTTCCATGCTGCCGAGGTCGGGCAGCTTGAACAGCTTCTGCTCCTGGTAGACCCGCATGCCGGGCTCCAACGGCCTCATCCACCAGTAGCCGCGATTCGCATGGACGACGACCCCGTCGTGCGGCGCCCGGATCGTGCAACGCGCGATCTGCTCGCGACAGTAGGCGAGACGCTCCTCGGCGGCCTTCAGCCGGTCGGTCTCGACCACGAGGTTGTTCTCGGCGACGGCGATCTCGCCGCGGAGCGCCGCGATTTCCTTGGGCGCCTGGTAGCGGCGGAAGACGTGCAGCTCGCCCACGATCTTGCGGAGTTCGTGCCGGGTCTTCGCCAGCGTCTGCCTGTCGGTCAGCACCTGGCCCTTGGAGACGTACCCCTTGCCGTACATGGTCTCCGTCCAGCCCAGCCGGTCCTCCTGCCGCTTGAGGTCGGACCGAGCCAGCGCGATCTTGCCTTCGTATTCCTTGACCAGGACCGCGATCTGGCCTTCCTGGTACTCACGCAGCGCCGTCCTGGCGATCTCGACCGAAAGGCGAGCCTGGGTGTGCGAGGACCGGGCCTGGTTCACCTGGATCTCCTCCAGCCGCGCCGTTTCTTCGAGTTGCGACGAGTCGAGCCGGCAGAGCACGTCCCCCTTCTTCACCGCCGCGCCGTTGTCGATGAGGCCGACGATCAGGAAGCCGTCGGCGTCGGCGAGGTCCTCCGCCTCGCACGAGACCACCGTCTCCTTCACCGCCTGGAGGTCCCCGCCGGCGACGACCGTGGTGTCGAGGTCGATCCGGGTTGCGAACGACCACTCGACGGGTTCGACGAGCGCGCCGTCCCGCTCGCGGCCCACGGACAACCAACCGCCCGCGAGCAAGGCCGCGGCCGTCGCGAACCAAACGCCCGACGTCAGCACCGGCCCCCCCGCCGATCGATCGCGCCTCGCCATCGCTCGACTCCTCTCCACGACTGGATTCGTCCCCCGACGGACACGACGGCCGCCAGTCTATCACGTTCATGTTACAAATGTAAGACTGCGGCGTCGGGCCTCGGCGGTTCGTCCGGAGTCGACCGGCGGCGGATCGGGCGAACCGTCGCGATCGCGCGGCCGATTTGACGATTTCGCGACGATCGGTCTAGAATCCCGATGGTCCCGGGGAATATCCGCCGCGCCGTCGCGGAGAACGGTTGCAACGCTTAAAATGGGGGGCCGGCAGCCGGCCCGAACGCCCGCTTCAAGAGAGGGAGTCGATGAACCGTCCGACCTATCGCGTCACGGAACTGCTTGGCGACGGCATCGGAGACGAGTTGTCGCGGGCCGTCCATCGGCTGGCCGAGTCTCTCCCGGTCCTCGTGGAGTTCGTCCCCGTCGATTTACGGGTCGCCAGCCGTCGGGCGCGGGGGATGGCGATCTATGACGACGCCGTGGCGTCGATCAACGAGACGACGGTGGCGCTCAAGCATCCGACGGCCACGACCGAGGAGAGCCCCAACGCGGTGCTCCGCCGTCGGCTCAACCTGTCGGTGATCCACCGGCCGGTCTACACGATTCCGGGCGTCCCCACCAATTTCCGCCGCGAGCTCGACCTCGACATCGTCCGGATCGCGACGGGGGGGACGTACGACGATCCCGGGCGGATGATCGGCGAGGACGGCGCGGTCAGTCTGCGGATCGTCGAGCGGGGGCCGGTTCGCGAGGCGGCCCGATACGCCTTCAACCTCGCCCGCAAGACCAACAAGACCGTCACGACCGCGTCGAAGTACACCATCCAGAAGGCGACCGACGGCCTGTTCGAGAAGGTCGCCAACGAGGTGGGGGACCAGTTCCCCGAGGTGCCGCACACGATCGAGCTGTTCGACGCCTTGCTCGGCAAGGTGATCATGAGCCCGCAGAAGTTTCAGATCGTGCTGGTGCTCAACGAGTACGGCGATTTCCTCTCGGACATGGCCTGCGGGCTGGCGGGCTCGCTGGGGATCGGCGCGAGCGCCAACCTCGGGTTCGACGCCGGCGCCGTGGTCCGCGTCGCGCTGTTCGACGCCGCGCACGGCACGGCGCCGGACATCGCCGGCAAGAACCTGGCGAACCCCACGGCGATCTTCCTGGCCTTCTCCATGCTGCTCTACCAGATCGGCGAGATCGGCCTGGGCCAGGCGGTCAAGAATGCGACGCTCGACCTGCTTCGCGAAGGGGTGCGGACCCGCGACCTGGGAGGCGAAGAATCGACCGAGTCGTTCACCAAGGTCGTGGCCGACGAAGTCGCCAGGCGGCTCGCGGCCAGGCCGCGCCCCCATTCCGGCCGCGCCGACGCCGAGCCTCCCCCCTCGCGAGCGACGGAATTCGAGTCCGCCGATCCCTCGCGACCGCCGACCACTTGACGGTTTCGAATGAAGTTCTTGTAATCATGTCGTTCCGGCCTGGAGCGGCCGGCTTGCCGAACATTCGCAGCCGACCTCCGCACGGGCCCGACGCGGGCGAATCTTGAACTCGACCGTGCATCTCACTCCTCTGAGAATGAGCCACGATGTCCCCCCGAGAGAGCCCCGACGACCCGGCCCGACGCCGCGGCCCCACCAAGAGCCAGGTGTTGGTCGTGACGAGCGTCATGTTCACGTTCATCTCGTTCTGGCGGACGGCCGCGATCGTCCTCTGCGACCTCGCGGGGACCGCGTTTTACATCGGCGGCATCGTCGAGTCGCAGATCGGCAGGGCGGCCCCCTGGTTCATCCTGGGGGGGATGGTGTTCAGTTACGCCGTGCGGAGCGTCTACATCGAGAGCTGCGCGATGTTCGTCCGCGGCGGCGTGTACCGGGTCGTCAAGGAGGCGATGGGGGGAGGCGCGGCCCGTCTGGCGGTCTCGGCCCTCCTCTTCGATTACGTCCTGACCGGGCCGATCAACGGCGTGGCCGCCGGTCAGTACTTCATCGGATTGGTCAACGACCTGATGCACCTGGGGACGTCGAGCGCCCTCATGCGGCATCAAAACCTGCTGTCGTCGTTGATCGCCATCGGGATCACCGTCTACTTCTGGCGGGTGAACATCAAGGGCATCCACGAATCGAGCGACCAGGCGTTGCGGATCATGGCCGCGACGACCGTCATGGCCGTGATCCTGATCGGCTGGTGCTTCGTGACGTTGGCGGTCAGGCCCGAGACCCGGAAGCTGCCGCCGATCATGCCGGACCTGTCGCGCAAGGTCGACGTCGAGGGCAAGCCGATCCTCGACCCGTTCGGCAAGCAGGTCGACCCCCTGGGATTCCTGGGCCACACCTCGATCGGCGCGTCGTTGCGCCCGGACGCGATCGCCGGCAACTGGTGGAGCCTCTTGGGAGCGTTCGGGCTGGTGGTCGCCTTCGGCCACTCGATGTTGGCCATGAGCGGCGAGGAGACGCTGGCGCAGGTCTATCGCGAGGTCGAGAGCCCCAAGCTCACGAACTTCAAGCGCGCGGCGTTCGTCGTCTTTTTGTACAGCCTGCTGCTCACGTCGTTGGTCAGTTTCCTGGCGGTGATGATCATCCCCGACGGCGTTCGAATGTCGCAATACAGCGGCAACCTGATCGGCGGCCTGGCGATGAACGTGGTGGGACCGCAATGGGCGCGGCTGGGGCTCAACGCACTGGTGGTGGTCGTCGGCTCATTGATCCTCTCCGGCGCGGTGAACACGGCGATCGTCGGGTCCAACGGCGTGCTCAACCGCGTCTCCGAGGACGGCGTGCTGCCCGACTGGTTCCTCAAGCCCCACCGGAAGTACGGCACCAGTTCGCGACTGATCAATCTGGTGGTCGCGCTCCAGATCGCGACCATCGTGCTGAGCCGGGGGGACGTGCTTACTCTCGGCGAGGCGTACGCCTTCGGCGTCGTCTGGAGCTTCGTGTTCAAGGCGATGTCGATGCTGGCCCTTCGCTTCCAGCGCCCGGGGCGCCGCGAGTACGAAGTCCCCTTGAATTTCC
>CALCIC010000492.1 GCA_937907405.1 uncultured Isosphaeraceae bacterium
AGGACGATCGCGCCGACCTCGCCGAGTTGTGTTCCGGGTCGGACCCAGCGGAGCCAGCCGGCGGGTATCGGCCCCGCCGCGCCCCCGGCGTCGTAATAGGTTGACGCCGCGACGAAGGTCAGGACGGCGAGGCCCATGCCGACGCCGCCGACGATCGTCACCACCTTGAGCACCCGCCGCGAGGGGGGCTCCGGCTGGAGCACGAACCAGCCGGCCCCCGCGATGGCGGCGCCCGGCCAGAACAGTTGGCTGGGGATTTCGAGGCTGTATTCAAACAGCATCACGAGGGGCGTCATCCCGATCCCGAGCGCGAACGGCCCCAGGACGATCGGGTTCCGCCAGACGAAGTGGATGAAGGCCAGGCCCGCCACGACGGCCCCCACGAGGTAGACGGACAGGAAGCCGGCTTGCTTGATGGTCATCCTTCGAGCCCAATCGTTCCGAACTTATTCCATCGGCCGCGGCGGTTCCGAAGCCTTGCCGAACTCGCGCCAGCGAGCGGCGACGGCGGCGACGAGGGGGCCCATCTTGGGGTGCTCGGGCTCGACGTCGATGGGCAGGCCGCGGGCGCCGAGGCATTCCGAGGTGGTCGGGCCGATCGATCCGACGACCGTGGATTTGGCCAGGGCCGCGCGGAGATCGACCTCGGTCCCGTCGTCGGCGGCGATCTGGAGCAGGTGGACGACCTGCTGGGCCGACGTGAACAAGACGGCGCCGATTTCCCCGGCGATGATCGCGGCGATCGCGCGGCGGATCGGCTGAAGGTCGTCCGGCAACGCCCAGCGGTAAGCCGGAACCGGCGCGACGATCGCGCCCCGGCTTTCAAGGCCGGCGATCAGATCGCGGTTCGACTGGCCGTACTCCTGAACCGCGACCTGCTTCCCCGCGACCGGCAGTTGGGCGTCGAGCGCGGCGAGGGTCTCGCGCCAGGTGTTGGGCTCGGGGACCTGGAGGTCGACGCGGACCCCCAACGCGCGCAACGCCGCGGTCGGCTTGGGTCCCCGGGCGACGACCCGCGCGCGGGCCAACGCCGCGAGCCAGGCCTCGCGATCGATCCGCGCCTCGATCGCCTCGGCGAGATAGCGGACGCCGACTCCGGTCTCGAAGACGACCACGTCGAACGTCCCGGCCAGCAGCCGGTCGACGAACCCGTTGATCACCGGGTTGCCGCCCAGCGGGACTTCACGCAGCGCGGGCGCCTCGATCGGGACGCCGCCGTGACGGGCGATCAGGCCGGCCATCGGCCCCGCCATCCGCGCCTCGAAGGCGGCCACGCGAAGCCCGTCGAACGTGTCGGGGTTGGTTTGGCTCATCGTGGTCGGCAGCCTTCAATCAGAGTAAGGAATCAGCAAGTGAATCCCCCTCTCCCCTCGGGAGAGGGTGGCCGAAGGCCGGGTGAGGGGCGTCGGATCCACCCTGGGTATCGGCCGCAAGGACGCTCAGCCGCGAGGCACCCCTCGAAGCGCCACGACCCTCATCCGGCCTTCGGCCACCTTCTCCCAGGGGGATAAGGATGCTTGCGCCGGCGCGTTTGATTGATCATCACGTATGACGCGTCAACTATTGAAGTGGATGAATCGCATCCCTCCCGACCGACCGCAAGCGCATCCATTGCCGGTTCGCGAGTCCGATTAGCAGGATTCCATAAACGATAAGGAAGAGACATACAATCATGAAAATCGCTCGAACGACAGATCCGCCGGCCGGACGACCGAGTCCGAAGAACATCGCCAGCGCCCCGAACACCACCCTGAATGCGCCGCTCAGGGCCAAGCGGATGCAACGCGATCCGGTCCATTCCCGGTGCATCCAGGCGTTCCAGTTCCTTCGCTCGGGCGGCGTCCGGTTCTTCATCGCGCCCTCACCGAGACGCAGCCTCGGTCGCAAACCCTCTCAACCGCTTGATCATCTCGGCGAGGCCGTTCCGACGGCCGGTCGTCAGGTTCGATTCGAGGCCGGCTTGCTCCAGGAAGGCCGGAAGATCGAACGCGAGGATCTCAGCCGCGCGACGGCCGGAGAACAACTCTTGCAAGACCGCCAGCAATCCCCGGACCAACTCGCTGTTGCTGTCGGCCAAGAACTCAACTACGTCGAGCGTTCCGGGGCGGACGCGAGGGGCGAGGAAGACGACGCTCTGGCAGCCCCTCACGCGGTTGGCCTCGGTACGGAAGGGGTCGGGGAAGGGGGGGGCCTTGCGACCCAGTTCGATCAGGAACTCGCAGCGTTCGGCCCAGTCGTACAGACCGTCGAACTCGTCGAGCAACTTGTCGGCGGCGGCCTCGACGGTCGGCCCTGTGGGCCCGGGATAATCGGCTTCCTCGGTCTCGCCGTGGGTCGCGCCGCGATGCGCGGCGGCGGCCTCGGCCGCGATGGACCGGACGGCGGCGGCAAGGCGTTCGACGTCGTCGGCGTCGTTGTAGACCGCGAACGAGGCCCGAACGGTCCCCGGGACGCCGAGCCGGGCCATCAAGGGTTGGCAGCAGTGGTTCCCCGCGCGGACGGCGATCCCCTGGGCGTCGAGCCGGGCTGAGACGTCGAGCGCCGACGTCGGCGGGTCGTCGATCGCGAACGAGACCACCCCGGCTCGATGCGCCGGCTCACCCACCAGCCGCACCCCGGGGATCGCCGAGAGTCGACGGACGGCCAGATTCAGGAGCCCCTCCTCGTGGTCGGCGGCGGCGCGACGGCCGACGCCTTCAAGGAACTCAAGGGCCGCCGCCAGCCCGACCGCGCCGGCGACGTTCGGCGTGCCGGCCTCGAATCGATGAGGCGGTGCGGCGAAGGTCGTGGCGTCGAAGCCGACGGTGTCGACCATGTCGCCGCCGTGCTGCCAGGGGGGCGTCGATTCGAGGACGTCATACCGGCCGTAGAGCACGCCGATGCCCATCGGACCATAAACCTTGTGGCCGGAGAAGACGTAGAAGTCGCAGCCCAGATCCTGGACGTCCACCGCGACGTGCGGCGCCGCCTGCGCGCCGTCGATCAGCACGGGGACTCCCCGACTGTGGGCCGCCTCGATCACCTTCTTGACCGGGTTGACCGTCCCCAGGGCGTTCGAGACGTGGGACAGGGCGATCAGCCTGGTGCGCGGGGAGATCAGGCTTACAAGCACGTCGAAGCGCAGCTCGCCCCGGTCGTCGATCGGCGCGGCGACCAGTCGGGCGCCTTGCTCGCGGCAAAGCTGCTGCCAGGGGACGAGGTTGGCGTGGTGCTCCATCTCCGAGATCAGCACCTCGTCGCCGGGTCCGACGTGCTGGCGGCCGAACGTCTGGGCGACGAGGTTGATCGCCTCGGTCGCGCCCCGGACGAAGACGATTTCCTCGGTCCGCCGGGCGTTGAGGAACCGCCGGGCGATTTCTCGGGCGTGCTCGTAGGCTGCGGTCGCGCGGTCGCTGAGCGCGTGCGCGCCGCGGTGGACGTTGGCGTTGTCGGCCTCGTAGTAGCGAACGATCGCCGCGCGCGGCTTCTGGGTGCTCGCGGCGTTGTCCAGATAGACCAGCGGCTTGCCGTTGACCTGTTGACGAAGCGCCGGGAAGAGCGCCCGGAGGGGGGCGAGTGGCGCCGGCGGCGTTCCCGGCTCATCATCTGCGCCGCTCAATCCCGATCTCGCCTGCCCGACGGCGGCGCTGGCGATCGTCATTGGATGCTCCTGCGATCCGAATTTGATGTCGTCGTGGATCTGGAATCTCTTACCTCCTCCATTGTCGCTCAGATCGGTCGAGAGATCGAGAGAGAATCGATCGACGGGGCGCGACGGCGACGGGGCGCGACATGGCTTGCGTCGCCGCAAGGCATTTTCAGGACAAGCCGGATTATCGGGCTGAAACCGGCTTCTCGCCCCGCGGTTCCGCTGGAATTGGAACGCGCGATGCCACACCTTTAATGCGAGTCCACGCGACCATCGCCGGCGGGCGGCTGGGGGTCGCGGGGCGCATTGAGGAACCTCCATGAGCTGGCTGTCGCGACCACAATCATTGGCCCTGGTGGGTCTGTTCGGATTGTTCATCCCGTTCTCGCAAGAGGCCGCGCTGCGAATCCAGAAGCACCTGGCGAACGTCAAGCCGCGGCCCGACGTGGCGGACCTCCGGTACGGCCCGTTCGATCGCAACGCACTCGACCTCTGGAAGCCGTCCGCCGAGCATGCGGCAAGCGGTCGGCCCGCCCCGTTGGTGATCTTCTTCCACGGCGGCGGGTTCCTGGGGGGCGACAAGTCGAGCGTCCCGGCCTGGCTGGTCCGGCGGTGCCTGGCCGAGGGGATCGCCGTGGCCTCGGCCAACTACCGTCTCTCGCGGCAGTCTCCCTATCCGGGACCGATGCTCGACGGCGCCCGCGCGGTGCAATTCGTCCGAAGCGAGGCCGAATCGCTCGGGATCGACCCGGAACGGGTCGCCGCCTGCGGCAACTCGGCGGGCGCGGGGATCGCTCTCTGGATCGGGTTTCACGACGACATGGCGGCCCCGGACGACCCCGACCCGGTGCGCCGGGAATCGACCCGGCTCGCCTGCATCGGCGGGGTCGGCGCCCAGACGTCGTACGATCCTCGATTCATCAAGCGGATCATCGGCGGCCGGGCTCACGAGCACGCGGCGATCCGGCCATTCTTCGGCCTCAAGCCCGACGCCGACCTCGACAGCCCGAGCTGCGGCTCGCTGTTCGAGGACGCTTCGGCGCTGAGCCACGTTTCGAGCGACGATCCCCCGGTCTACCTCTACTACTCCGAGCCTGGCGGAGCGTTGCCGGCCGACGCGCGGGCTGGGTTGGGCATCCATCATCCGAACTTCGGAATCGCTCTCAAGGACCGGTTCGACCCACTCAACATCGAATGCGTCCTCCGCCACGAGAGCGATTTCCGGTCGCTCTCGGACCCCGAGGACGGCTTGCCTCGGGAGATCACGGCCTTTTTTCAAAAGCACCTGTCGAATTGACAAGCCGGCGAATGGTCGTTCCGATCAGTCCCGATCGTCCCCCTCGACCGCCTGGTCGTAGAGCGCCCTCGGGCACCTGGCGGTGAATTTGATATGCAGGATCGACCAGCCCGGCTTGTGGTGCAGCCGGATCGCGACGGCGCGGCCCTCCACAGTCGAGTCCTCGACCGCCGCCAGGCCGAGTCGAAGGACGGCCCCGCGCGGGGGTCGCCTGGCGATCAGCACCGCCGCCCCGCCCACGCTGAGATCCAGCAGGTGGGCCGCGATGGTGGTCACGGTCTCGCCCTCGGTCCAACTCAAGGCCGCCTCGGCGTCGCGGGCGGCCTCGCGAGGCCAGTATCGGCGCTCTAGCGCGGGGCTGGCGCTCTGCGCCGCGTCACCTCGATAAGAACGTCCCAGGTTGCTCGTCATAAGGTTCTGGCTTCTCGATAAGACCACCGATCACGGGACTCGAAGCGTTCGATGCGTGGGCGCCGCTCTTGGATCAAACCTCACCCCCGCCATCTCGACTCTAGGCCACGAGAAACGGGATGGCCCGAGCGTGTTTCGCAAACGAAACAGTCGGGAACGACTCTCCCGCCAGGGACGGGAGAGAGCCAAGCCCGGAGTATCCGGCTCGACGCCGCGGTTGCGGAGACGGGCGAGCTTGAGGCGACCGTGAGAGGGGGAGAGAAGGCGATAGGGTTCGTCGACAAGGCCGATGAGGCCAAGACCACCGATCACGCACCAGGCCGGACCTCGATCGCGACAACGAGCCGCATCGCCGGGAATCGAGGCCGGGAGGGACAGCCGCGGTTGGTCGACGCCTTACGCGGCCGCTTAATGCATCTTACTGCGTGCTCATGGCTTGCATTCGTCTCGGCAACGGTCTGAAAAATCGTGACAGCCAAACTATCAGCCCGACGCCGGCCGAGAAAGCTGC
>CALCIC010000493.1 GCA_937907405.1 uncultured Isosphaeraceae bacterium
CGTTTGATATCATTTTGTTGCGCGCTCGGAGTGGTCTTGTCGTTCGGGGTGCTGTCTCGTGGCTGCGCCATAGAGGTTTATGCGTTGGCATTGATGTTGGACGTGGCACTGGTGGCCCAATGCCTGGTCGCCGACTTTACAAGACCGACGGCGGCGGTCATGACTGGACTTTTGTGGGCGCTGGCGATTGGGGCCCACATGGGCAACCTGTTGATCGGCCCTTTTGTTTTCGCCATGTCGCTCCGCCGGGTGGACCGCGATCGAGCCTGGGGGGTGATCGGCTGGGCGGCGGTCACGGTTCTGGTCGGCATGACGAGCATGTGGGCCATGCTGCTCGCAGGCCGAGACGCCTCCATCTGGCCTCCCGACCTCGCCGTAGTACTCCCAAAGGGCGACCCGGTCCCACCACTGGGATTTGTCGGCCGCCTGGGCCGGGGCGTCTATGGGTTCTTGCGCACCGTGGCCTATCTTCCGGCGGTCTGGAATCTGCAAGCGGGGCTCGCCTGCGTTTACGCCGCCGCATTGGGGGCCGTGTCGGTGATGGTTTTGTACCTGGCTTGGCATGGCGCGCCAAAGTCTCGAGCACGGTACGGTGAAGCAGCGTCGATGCTCGCCCTGATCGTCGTTCCATTCGTCGCTTTCGGGCTCTACTACTACCCTTCGGACCCGGAACGTTGGCTTTTCCTAATGCCCGTGCTCTGGCTCGCCATCGGAGTGGTGTGGGCCGACTATTCACCGGACCCGGGATCATGGCTCGGCCGCGACCGAAGCCGCTTCTCGCTCGTTGCGATCGTCCTTGTCCTGGGAGTCTACAACGTAGCCTTGGGGATGCTCCCCGATGCTCTGGCGGATCGCCAGTTGGCGGGCTTCAGGGAACTGGCGAGGAAGACGTCCCCTGATGATTTGGTGGTCACTGCGGCGGGGGTCAAGGGCGCCATCTTGGAATTCTTCATCGACGAACCGTTCGCCTTCGACAACCTGAAACTGATCGACCTGGCGAATGAGCATGCATCGAATCAGCTCGCCGCCCAGACCGAGTTACGTTCCCGGATCACGCGCCGGCTCCGAAGCGGCGGCCGCGTCTTCGCCCACGGCCTCCTAGGCGATCCCCACAGCAAGGTCAAGGGACGAGGCTATCCCTGGGCCCACATTCCGGACTTTGACCCTGAGTTGTTCTTGTCGGTGCTCCGAGAGTTCAGCCCGGAGGTCGTCACGCCGCTGGGTTCGAACATCGTCAGCACGTACCGCCTGCGCCTGACGACGGCGTCCGACTCAGGTCCATCCCCTGAATGAGTTCCTGCCGCTGAGTCGATTCCTCCAGGGAGTGGCGGGTGGAAGAATCGCCCGTTCGTTTGAGTCAGAGACCGTTCTCAGCCATGCCGTCAGGGCTTGGAGTGAATCCTCCTTCCTTGCAAGCCCCGACTCAAGCTCCCTGCAGCATCGAAACGCGACTCCCTCGGCCGTACGATCGTCGGCCCCCCGAAGAGATCTACCGAAATTGATCATCGCGAACCTCAGATCGTCCTCGTTCCACGGCGGCCCCGAGCATCAGATCCTGGGGCTCGGTCGCGCCCTCTCGCAGACGGACGAAGTGGTGTCGATCCTGTTCTCCGAGGGAGGGAGATCGCGCCCTTTCATGGAACGATGCCTCCAAAACGGAATCGACGTGGTGGAGTTGAAGCACAGGAATTCTCACATCATGGCGATGGTTCGCGAATTGGCCGACGCCCTTCGCGACCGTTCGGCGGACGTGCTCTTGTGTCATGGGTACAAAGCCGACCTGATCGGTTTCCTTGCCGCGCGGCGCGTCGGGATTCCCGTCGTCGCGGTGGCCCACGGCTGGACTTCGGAGAACACGAAGGTCCGTTTCTACGAGTTCCTGGATCGTAGGATCATTCGTCGTGTCGACCGCGTCGTCTGCGTCTCCGAAGGCCAGGCGGCCAGGGTCCGGGCGTCCGGGGTCGACTCCGATCGGGTCACGGTGATCCGCAATGGGATCATGGCGGAGGGTTTTGGTGTCTCGGCCCCGGAATACGTCGAGAGCGTCGCCCGGATGTTCCCCGCGCCCCCGGCCATGATCGTGGGGTCGGTCGGCAGGTTGAGCCCCGAAAAGGGTTTCGGGGTCCTCGTCTCGGCGGCGGCGATCGTGTCTCGATCGCGCCCGGAAGTGGGTTTCGTCCATTTCGGGGACGGGCCGCTGCGACAGACGCTGGCCGCGAGGATCGAACGCGAGGGCTTGAGAGACCATTTCGTACTCGCTGGTTTTCGTTCCGACGTCAATAAGTACTATCCGTCCTTCGACCTCTTCGTGCTGCCCTCGTTCACCGAAGGCTTGCCGACCGTCGTTCTCGAGTCGTACGCGTCCGGGGTGCCCGTCGTGGCGACCGCGGTCGGCGGCACTCCCGAGGCCGTCGCCGACGGGGTGGACGGCTTTCTCATCCCCCCCGGCGATCCGAACGCCCTCGCCTCACGCATCCTCCAGATGCTGGACCTCGGCGAGGAGCGCAAGGCGATGGGTCGCAGGGGGAGGGATCGGATCCGCATCGAGTTCGGCTTCGACGTCCAGGCGACTCGCTATCGAAGGTTGTTCCGGGATCTCGGCGTCGGCCGGTCGACGGCCGCGACGCTCTCGACGGAATGACTCGTCTCGACACTTTCCAGTTATACCATTTGATGCTATTATTTGTTTTCTGGTCGTCGGTTTTTTGCATCCTGTACACGTACCTCGGCTATCCGCTGATTCTGCGGGTGCTGGCCGAGTCGCGCCCCCGGCTTCCCCGCGAATCAACCGGCCTTTCCGTCGGCCCCGTATCCGTGATCATCGCCGCGCGCAACGAGGAGGCCCGGATCGGCAGGCGGGTCCGGGAACTGGCTCAATTGGTTCGAGATCGACCCGCCGGAGGCGAGGTCCTCGTGGTCTCCGACGGCTCGACGGATCGGACGGTCGAGGAAGCGATCGCCGCCGGTCGCGAGGCCGAGGCCGTTCCAGGCCCGCATCCGGGTCTCGCCGTGCGCGTTTTCGAACTCTCGTCGCGGTCGGGCAAGGCGGCCGCGCTCAATAGGGGCCGGGCGGAAGCGAGGCACGACCTGCTCGTCTTCGCCGACGCGCGCCAGCGGTGGGCCCCCGACGCGATCAACCGCCTCGCCGCCCCGTTTTCTGATCCAACCGTGGGCGCCGTCAGTGGTGATCTGATCCTCGAGGCCGCTTCGGGCGTCCTGGCCGGCGTCGGCTTGTATTGGCGGTTTGAGAAGTGGATCCGCCGCGCCGAAAGCCGCTTGTACTCCATGACCAGCGTCACCGGTTCGATCTCGGCGGTACGTCGGGAGTTGTTCCGACCGATCCCTCCCGGGACGGTCCTCGACGACGTCTACTGGCCGATGCTGGTCGTCCTCGGTGGTCATCGGGTGGTCCACGAGGAATCGGCGAAGGCCTACGATCGCCTGCCGGACCGCTCCTGGGACGAGTTCCGACGCAAGGTGCGAACCCTCGCCGGCAATTTTCAGTTGATCGGGAGGATTCCGTCGATTTTGCTGCCTTGGCGGAATCCCGTATGGTGGCAGTTCGTTTCACACCGCGTCCTGCGTCTCATCGTACCTTGGGCGCTGGCGGCCGTGCTGACGATCAGTTTCAAGCTTGACGCCCCTTATTACCGCGCCGCTTTCTGGGTTCAATTCGTATGTTACGTCTTTGGCGTGGCCGGCACTCTCAGATCCGTGGCCGAGCGCTCCCGACTCGCAGCTTCCCTCGGGTCGTTCCTGTTGCTGAATGCGGCCGCTTGGTTGGCCTTTTGGGTCTGGGCGAGCGGTCGCTCCTCGCAATCCTGGAGCAAAATCAATTACCCTGTGCTTGATCGCGCCAGGACTTCTCCCGAGCACGACGACGGCGCCTTGATGCAGGCTGGCGAGGACAACCTCCACTCGCTCAGGCTTCGATAGGTCTACCGTAATTGCTTGCCGATCAACCTACGGGTGAACGGCGCTTCAACGCGATCGGCTTGATAGTGCGGTTTGCTTTCGGCTCGCCTACAAGAATGGTCTGAGTCCGAAATGAAGCATGT
>CALCIC010000494.1 GCA_937907405.1 uncultured Isosphaeraceae bacterium
CAGCATGTCCGCCTATTTCAACCCCCGGCGCGCGCTTCAGCCGGATGAACCAGAATTGTGTCGCGCAAACGGAAGTCTGCGAGCCGTGTTGTCATCGTAGGGCTGGCTTCGGTCGTTGCAACGATCCTGATCGTGCAATATGGATGCTTGTCATATGCGGACCCCCCGGGATACCCACTATTTGAAACCTATCCTCACTCGTCTTGCCCCGCACTCCTATCGATCTGCCAAGATTGCGGGGATGGCGGGGTGAACACTGCATGCCAATTCAAGTGCCCGGGGGGAGGAGGGTGCGGGGGGTGGACGAAGGCTCAGTGTAGTGGTCCAAAAAGCGATCCGAGCTACACAGGATCCTGTGACGAGATTTTATTTGACTGTGGACATATGATCGTGTGTGCCACTGGAGATCCAGTCAGTGGGAATTGCGCCTTCACCGAATGGTGCCGACCAACGCCGTGACCGGCGCGGAAGAGACGACGCAGAAGCACGGAATCTGCGTTCCATCTGACCGGAATCGTCTCGTACGTTTTTTCCCCTCTCCCTCCCAGGGCTATCAACGATCGGAGGACGATCATGTTGGCTCGCGCCGTCATGGCTTCGGCATTGTTCCTCGTCGGGCAACCGTCGGAACGCGCCGATCCTCACGTGGCCCAGACGATCCAGAAGCTGGCCGAGCTCACAAGCTCCTGGTCGTCGGTCGAAATCGAGGTCCGACACGAGCTGACGGAATACTTCCGGAAGGATGGCGGAGGAACCCCGCCTCGGTCCACGTTGCGGGAGAGGTACATCGAGACGTCGCGCGGCCAACGGATGCTGGAGTTGATCAATCCCGATCCGGGCGGCGGTGAGCGCGTCTTCGCCTCGTATGCCGACGGCAAGACCTGCTACGACGTCACACTTCAAGGGGGGATCGGCACGCCGCAGAAGCAGTACGTCATCAAGCGCGACTTCTCGGACGAGGGGCAGTCTTCGGGGTCGGCGAAGCCGCTCCCCTGGAAATATCTGTTCCTTGAGCAGCAGCCCCTCTTCGAGAAGCTTGACCCCTCTCGCTGGCAGGGCGTTCAGGAGAAGATGGGTAGAACTTGCGACGTCTTCCTTGTGAAGAAAGCGCGATACTTCAAGACCGAAGTCGACATGGTCTACGCCATCGACCGCGAGACCGGCACGCCCCTGGAAGTGCGCTGTTACAGCACGGAGAAGGAGCGGGGCGAGGATCGGCCAGCCTGGACGTGGGAGGCCGTGACGCTGGACGAGGCCGACGGCTACCACGTCCCGCTCAAGTCCCGTGAGCTCGTGTTCGCCGCGTCACCCAAGGATGACAGCGACTCGGAGCGTTATTCTTTGACGCGAGACCTCGTCATCGAAAGAATTCAGTTCAATAAAACGTATGAGGACGCGGTCTTTCATCCCGAGATCGAGCCCGGCGCATCGGTCTGGGACCAGATCGCCAAGAAGCAGTGGGTCGAGGCCAAGCTGCCCGAGGGGCCGGCGGCGGCGGCCGAGCGATCGGCCGCGCTCGAAGGGCGTCTCGGCCCGCCGGTCACATGGGCGGAATACCTGCCGCCCCTCGGCCTCGGCCTCGGCGGGACGATCCTCGCGTTGGGGTTGTTCTTGCGCCTGCGGGGTCGCGCGGGATAGGGACTCTCGTCGCGGCGGCGCTTACTTGCCGACGAGCCTGGCGACGGTCGATTCGAAGTTCTTGCGGGTCAGGTCGATCGCGGCGACCTTGCCGTCGCGGCCGATCAGGACGTTGGCGGGGATTTCGGTGACGCCGTACGTCTTGGCGACGTCGCCGTCGGCGGGGCCGTTGACCAGCGTCGGCCAGCGGACGTTGTAGTCGAAGACGAACCGGCGGATGTTCGGCAGCAGGCTTTCGAGCTTGGGGGCGTCCTCTTGCATAAGGTCGAGGTTCACGCCCACGATCTCAAGACCCCGGGGATGGTACGTTTCATAGGCATGCTGGAGCCACTCGGTCTCGGCGGCGTTGGGCAGGCACCAGGTCGCCCAGAAGACCACCAGGACGGTTTTCCCCTTGACGTCGTCCAGGCGGAACGGCTTGCCGTCGAGGTCGACCCCCTGGATCGGCGCGGCGGGCTCGCCGATCAGCTTCAATCGCGTCAGTCGGCTGTTGAGGAAATCCTTGACCGCCGGTCGTTGGGCGTGGTCGACGGCGAGCTGAAACGCCTTCCGCGCCACGTCGAACCGACCGGCCTGGACCAGTCGCTGGTAGTACGCGTCGCAGATCTGGATCACCTCGTCGGCGGCCAGGTCGACCTTGGGAGCGTCTCCGGCCTCGGCCTTGTCGGTCTTCGACAGGATCGTCTTCAGGTCGGTCAGCGATTGATCGTACGCGCCGCGGTCGCACTCCGCGATCAGCTTCACCATCTGGGCGAGGGCGCGCGTCGTCGCCGAGGGGCTGCCGGTCTTGATCGCGGCGTCGGCCGCCGGCTCGGCGTCCACGAACAGGTTGTTGGCGATCGCCAGGCGGAAGATCTGCTCGTACACGGCGGCGGCTTCCTTGGGCTGTCGCTCGGCCGCCAGCCGTTGCAGGCGGTCGAGCCGGTCGCGCTCCAATACGTGAAGCTTGGCGTGGTAATCCTCGTCGATCGCGCGTACCGCGCCGTCGACCGCGCCCGCCGACGGGCTCTGGGCCTGAACCGGGAACGAGGCGCCGAGGGCGAACAGCCCGAGCAGCGTCGCGCCGGCGAGGCGCGGGACCGAGGTGAAGGGCGTCGTCATGGTCGTCAACTCTCCAGGTGCGGCGAAGACGGAAGTCAAACGGATGATCGCGGCGACGTCGCGGCGATCGGAACGCGCGGCGGAACCACGGTTGAAGATGCGCTCGGACCTGGGCCTTTCGGCGGTCGGGTTTTGACCCGATGGGTCGCTCGCCACAGCGCGGCGGCGAACAGCAGCACGACCACGACCGCCAGCGCCCAGAGGAGGGCCTGAACCCAGGTCGGCAGCGGGGCCGACGGCGTCTCGCGCAGGTACTCCTCGAACGGCCTCGTCGTCGGCGCCGGACCCTCGTCGCTGCGGAACAGCTCGCGCCCGCGCTGCCTGATCGAGATTTCCTGCTCTTGCTCCGGCTCGTCGCGTCGCGCCGTGGGCATCCGACCGTTCTCCACGGGGACCTTGAGTTCGCCGTTGATGTTCGACTGCAGACTAGTATCCGCGGGGCCCTTGCACAATGGGAAGCAGTCCAACCGATCGGCTCGACTCGGCCGCCCCGAATCAGGGCTCGGCCTGGAAGAACCAATCCCAACTCGGCGGCAAGTCGGCTAGTTCGGGGCCGCCGGCGAAATTGTCGTCCCAGGGGTAAAGAACCTTGCTCACGGCGATCGAACGGAAACCGGCCTTGGCGAGTCGATATTCCAGTTCGACCCCTTGCCAGAACTTCTGTCGGAGCCCGCGAAATCGGAACCGGCCGAATGCGAAATCGTAATACCGATGCTCGGCGTGATAGGCCGCGAACCGCTCGGCGTCGGCAGGTTCCATCCCGTGGTCCAGGGCCTGGTCGAGGAGTAGGAGAGTGTGATACTGGACGGCGTCGATCGCCGGCGCGATCCCCATGAACACGCCCCCCGGCCGCAAGCTCGCCCGGATGGCTTCAAGCGTCCGATGGATCAGCCGGACGTCGGGCATGACCAGCGAATTGATCGACAAAGCCGCGTCGATCGTCCCCGTCAAATCGGCCAGGTCGTCCATCGACCGCTGGAGGAATTCGACCCGCGCTCGATCGGCCGGCGCGATCCGTTCCCGCGCCCGATCGATCATCCCCGGTGCGAAATCGAGTGCGACGACCCTGCGGAACCGCTCCAGCAGCGGGCCCAGAAGCGGCCCGGTGCCGCACCCGAGGTCCGCCGCCGTCTTGGCCCCCGCATCGCGGACCTCGTCGAGCGCCCGCCACAGCGGATTCACGACGTCCGTTGCGTAGGGGTCGAGGAACACCTCGGCGTAACGGGCCGCGTGACGGCTCCAGTTTTGCGCCTGATTGGGGGTCGGGGCGTTGAAATACGTCAAGATTCGGATCAACCTCAAGACGATCGGCTTGATCGCC
>CALCIC010000495.1 GCA_937907405.1 uncultured Isosphaeraceae bacterium
GGGTCGTCAGGCAGCAAGGAGAGACAGGTACGATATTTCCTGCCGAACGCCTTATCGGGGCGACGTCACCGCCGGGGGAGTCCTCGGAATGCAGAAGGACTTGCAGAATCGCGTCTTCCACGGTCCAGGCGGTTTTTCAGGAGTCTTCAGTACCGAAGGTGGGACTTGAACCCACACGGGTGTTACCCCATCGGATTTTGAGTCCGACGCGTCTGCCATTCCGCCACTTCGGCCTTGCACAATGCCAGCATGAATCGGAAGCCGAAAACTGTCAACCCCTGGCGTCGCGGTTCGAGGCCGTCGGCTCGATTTTATCGCGGCTTTCGGATTCCTCGACGGGTTCGGAAGGCCGTTGCTCAACGCCTGAGCATCAGCATGGAAACCGTCATGGCGATCGTCGCGACGACCAGCACGTGGGAGGGCTGCCATGGGATGTGCTGAAACGTGGGCAGGATCAGCCCGGCGAACTCGCCTCGGATGCGCTCGAGGACGCCGACCGACACATCGAGAAAGGGGGTGCGGACGTTGGACGACGCGCCCATCGCCGTCTTCCAGTTGCCGACGCAGATCAAGACCCCCTCGTAAAGGAACGGCGCGCTGAGCACGGCCAGCGCGATCGCGACGACGCGTCGCGGCAGCCCCCGCGCCCCGCGGGAGGGTTCAAGCTCATCAAGGCCGATCGATAGTTTCCTCATGGTGGGTCCGGACTCTTTCACCCTCGACGGGGTCGGCCGAGCCGTCTCGGCATGTACTGTTCATCCTTTTTTCATCAGGGTTTTGGCGATCTGGATTCCCGCCGGACCGACGAGGACGACGAATACGCCCGGGAAGATGAACAGGACCAACGGGATCATGATCTTCACCGCCGTCTTCGCGGCTCGCTCCTCCGCGAGGTGCCGCCGCTTGAGACGCATGGCGTCGGATTGAACGCGAAGCGCCGAGCCGATGCTGGCGCCGAACTTCTCGGCCTGGATGATCACCGCGGCCAGCGACCGCACGTCGTCGACCCCGGTCCGTACTCCGAGGTCGCGGAGCACGTCCCGCCTCGTGCGGCCCATCTGGAGTTGAAAATTGGCGATGGCGAACTCTTCGCAGAGGATCGGACACGACGTCGCCAACTCGGTCGTCACGCGACGCATGGCCGCGTCGAGGCCGAGCCCCGCTTCGATGCAGACGACCATCAGGTCGAGCGCGTCGGGGAGTCCGAGGAAGATCGCCTCGAACCGCCTCTTCCTGCACGAATCGACGATGATTCCAGGCAGGTAGAAGCCGACCGCGCCCCCCAGGATCGTCATCGTGATCGTGTTGTTCGACATGCCCGACTTCAGCAACAGGATCGGGAATGCGACGGCCAGGCCGATCAGCAGCAGGATCAACTTGACGCCGTAGAATACGGCGACCGACTGCTCGTGGCGGAACCCCGCGTTGAGGAGCTTGACGCGGACCTTGCCCAACTCCTCGGCGTCGGACGGCCGGAGCGACCGGCCGAGCTTGTCGGCCGCCCTGGTGACTTGCTTGTGGAACCGCTCCTGCTTCTTGGCGATCGATTCCTGGGACGCCTGACGACCGTTGACCGGGTTCATGATTCGTCGCAGCCGCTCGTCGCCGGCCGACGGCCGTCCCTCGAAGGCGCTGAGCAAGGCCCAGACGCCCAGGGTGATCGACGCGAAGACGATCAGCGGGACCACGGTCTCGGCTGTTGGAATCATTGCGCGTTACACCTTGATCGCCACGATCTTGTTGATCATCCAGGCCCCCAGAAGTTGAAAGGCGACCGTCAGGGCCAGCATCTTGGTGCCGATCGACGTCGTGAACAGCGGGCTGATGTAAGGATAGTTCGTGACCGAGAGGAAGGCCAACAGACCGGGAGGCAGGGCCAGGAGGACGATCCCCGAAAGCCTGCCCTCGGCGGTCAGCGCCTTGACGTGCCCCATCAACTCGAACCGTTGACGGATGAGCCGGCCGATCTTGTCGAGGACCTCGGCGAGATCGCCGCCGGTCGAGCGCTGGATCACCACGGCGATCACGAAGAAGCGGACGTCCATGGTCGGTATCCGGTCGGCCAGGTTGCGGAGCGAGATCTCGATCGGCACGCCGAGGTTCTGCTCCTCGAACACGCGATTGAACTCGTCGGCGATCGGCCCCTTCATTTCCTCGGCGACCAGTCTCAGGCCCGAGGCCAGACCGTGCCCGGCGCGGAGGGCGCGGCTGATCAGTTCGACGGCCTGGGGCATGGCGTCGACGAAGGCCCTGATCCGCTTCTTCCGCCTCTTCATCAACCAGAGGAACGGGACGGACGCCAGAAAGAAGCCGGTCAACGGCGCCAGGATCAACGAGAGGCCCAACAGGTATGCGGCCAGGGCCCCCACGACCCCCAGGCCGCACACGATCGACATGAACGCGTTGAACGGCATACTGACGTCGGCCTGCTCGTAAAGCGTGTTGAGCCGTTCGGGGTCGGGGATCAGCCGCGACCAGATCGAATCGCCGCCCGTGTTGATCGCCGACGGTCGCAACAGGATTCCGCTGGAGAGATCGGCCTTGGTCCGGCTCTT